>CALDBH010000068.1 GCA_937938065.1 uncultured Sulfurovum sp.
ACATCTTGATTACGTACATTTAAAAAACGAAAATCACCCATATCCAAAATGAGTTCTCTACCTTCAAACTTAAATTCTCCACCGAAAATTTCAGCAAATATTTCAAGTGTTTGCTCTGCTATTCTTCCCTTTGGAAGTGCTACTGTTAACATATCTCTGATTCCTTAATCACTTTTCGCATCCCGTTAAATACCAACATTTCATCGTAGGTGGCTTCTTCAAAAAAACTTGACAAAAGTTTTCCGTCTCCACCTGTAAAATAGAGTTTTCTACCATCACTATGCTTATCTATGAGTGCTTTTATAGACGCGATTATACCATAGCTTATCCCATCTTTAGTTGTAGCAGGTAATTGCTCTAAAGATATCGTTTCATTCAACTCTGTCTCCAAGACCGGAGAGATAGCAGTATAGGCTTGTAGCATCGCTTTTAACCCGGGTACTATAAATCCGCCCATATACTTACCATCTTGCATAATATCAACCGTAATAGCGGAACCTGCATCCACAAAAACACCATTTTCATGACTCAAACATAATGCTCTTCTATCTACACCCATTGTTTCATAGGCACCTTGCAATTGTATCTCTTGGGAGATATTCTTCCATAAAATTATATTTTCGATGGTGCTGTCCAGTTGCTGCTTGACTGAAATGTAACAGAGTGCCTCTTTGCTATATTTACGGATAGCCTCTTCATATGACAAATGTTCAATCTCACTCCCATTGTAAATATGGAAATAGGTATTGCCGATATCTGCGAGTAATACATTATCCCTTACCCCAAGGCCACTTGTCATTTTATTCGGGCGCATTCCAAACCTTCCAGCCATTCTCTTCCAGCATGGCTTTAGCATGAGAACACAATGGTGCCTGAATCATGATGTATTTTTTAGTGACCTTACTCCCAATATATTTTTCCAGTTTTTCATGTAAGTCCATCAAGTCACCTGCTTCTTTTCGAAGTACCCTACTCTTTTTTTTCACTTCCATGACGAGTGCATAATAGCCCTTCAGATCAATGCCCAAATAGAGTGAAACCTTTTTACGTGAACCCAGTTCTTTTGGCATGATCTCTTGAAGAGATTTAAAAATAATATTTTTATGGTTTAAATATTCAACCAATGTTTTCATGATGCTCCTTTTAACGGATGATAACTGTTCATTGTCTCTGCCAAGTTCTGTTTCTGTATATGTGTATAGATCTGTGTAGTCTCCAGAGAACTATGTCCCAACAACTCTTGAACAACACGCAGATCTGCACCGCCGATGATAAGAGAAGAAGCAAAAGAATGTCTCAATACATGAGGTGACACGCCTAAATACTTCTTCACTATTTTATACGCAGAGATACGACTGAGTACATCACCTTTGTAATTTAACCAAATATAACTGCTGCCCATGTCCTGTTCCTGCATATACATCTCTAATGCCTGAACGGCTATAGGTGCAAGAGGTACTATACGTTCTTTTTCCCCTTTGGCAAAACGTATCTTTAGCCATCCGTCTACAATATCACTACGTTGTACGTTCAATGCTTCAGAGATACGACATCCACTCGCATACAAAAACAGTATGAGTGAATAATCACGTAACCCCATGACTTTGCTTCTGTCAATATTTTTTAGACCTTGCAGTATCTCTTCACTACTCATATATTTGGGTAGATTCTTGGGCACTTTTGCCATAGGGATCTTGATTTTTTCGTGTGTAAAATCCTGCTTGTGACAAAAATGAAAAAATGTATTGATAGAAGAGAGTTTTCTGTTTAACGTTCTTTTATTTTCAAAAGTAGATAAAAATTTTAATATATCCGTAGTATCGAGTTTCGTCAGTGTTTTTTGACTCAACTCTTCCAGTTGGGTAAGGTCACCCAAATAAGAAGAAATGGTAAGTGTATCCAGTGCCTTTGTGACACTTAGATACTCCTCAAAAGCTATCAGTAAATCACTCATAACCTAATTTAGATAATTCAATAATATCACCATCTTTATAGAGCTTAGTCCCTGCAATGAATGCTGGCTCATCCACTTCTCCAAGATCATAGATCTTGTGTTTTGTCAGAGCACTGTCCATAACGATAAGTGATCCTCCTTGGTCCAAACCATACACTCTGCCGTTAAAGGCTGTACCTACAGAGTAGTGTGCAAATTTATACTTTGCTTCTCCTACTTTTTCAAGATCGCTGTCTAAAGCAATGATCTCTCCCTCTTTTGTAAAGAGATAAATAATACCGTTGTCAAAGGCTACTTCAGAGATATTTGCTCTATACTCATTCTGTCCACTGTTACCCAAGGTAAGGAGTCTTTTTGGCGTTGCTGCGATCATAGTGTTACCCTTACGAGACAAGTATATAATGTTATTAAATACTTTTTCCGTACTCAGATAGACTACCTTTGCATTTTCACTGTCTTCTATATTGACAATAATGAGTTTTCCGTCAAGCATAGGCATAACCACTAAACTATCGATAAAGATAGGACTTGCTGCTCTTGTATCGATGGCATATGTTGTCTCAGAACGACTTTCGACCACTTTTTTATTGCCTGCCATTTGATAAATACCAAAGGTATTGCTATTAAGGATATATGCGATCACACCATTTTTGATCGTTGCAGAAACTACAGGTACTTTTAAAGATACTGCACGTACCGCTTCTTTCGTTTTCTTATCAATAACTTTTAAAATACCCTCAGCATTTGTAGCCAATACATACTTATCGTTTTCATTTAAAAATCTATAGCCTTCACCAAGGTTGATACTGCTTACACCCGCTTTACTAATATATTTACCACTTTCAAGCGTTCCACCCTCACGACTAAGATCACTCATACTCCCACCATACGAAGTTGAAGCATTTGATGCTGAAAATGTCTGTTCTGGTTCAAAATATTTTTTGCTGCTGCATCCTGAAAACAGTAATGCTGCTATGGTAAAGGTAAGTAGTGACAAAGCCTTCATTAGTTTGCCTTTATGGTAGAGTGTCTAAGGAACTCTCTAATCACTGAAAGAGATGAACGTTCGTCTATAAGTTCCAATTTATTCTGAGCCATTTTTACATCACCTGCTAGGATAGCCAAGTATGCTTCTTCAAACAGTGCCATCTCTTTATAGAGCTTTGAATCCACAGGTTTTTTATTGAGTACGCCTGCTGTATAACCACTCGCATCTGCGATAACACTGTTGTTACTTGATGACAAAGCCTCTAACGCTTTGATATCTTCTTTTTTCACTGCCTGAGCATAGTTATAAAGCTCTAAAAGTGCTGGGTTGTTCTCTTGAAGTACCTTAAGAGCATCTGCATCATCACTGTTACTCTGCAATGTTAAGAAAGCTTCATTAGCTTTTACAAGCTTTGCTTCATGCATAGCAGTCATGACTGCTTGTCCACCAAAAAACAGAATAAGTGCGACAACAACACCCCACAGTTGAAACTTGTATTTTTTATACAGTGACTCTAGTTTAAAAGCACTCTCAAGTACCTTTTCGTCACCGCTTAACTCTTTTTTTACATAATTCACATCATCTTTAATGCTCACGTAATTCTCCTGCAACATTTTTAATGCTTATATTATACCCTTTGGAGTTAAAAGAGGGGTTATAGTTCTACGACTGTGATTCCTAAGTTTCCAGGCATTCTATAGAATTTCTGTATTTTAGGATGCTTTTTAAGATATTCACTCACCAATTTAGACAACACACCCCCACCCGTACCATGAATGATCTGTACTTCATTCAGTCCATTCACCAGTGCGTCTGAGAGAAATTTATCTACTGTATCTATGGCTTCATCTGCATACATACCGAGTAGTTTTACAGAGACGGCTGCCCCTGACTTTTCAACATTGACCTTGACCTCTTTTGCTTTAGGTTTGACTTTTATCTGAGGAGTATCTCCTCTTCTTTTGAGTTGCCCAAGAGGTACTCTCATTTTCAATCCATCTACGATGATCGTTGCATCTTTTCCACGGATACCGAGTATCTCCCCTTTGTGAGAGCGATACTTCACCTTATCACCCTCTTTGAGTGGTTCCTCTTGCGCCAATTGGATCTCTTTTTGCTTAAAATCTTTACGTTGATGTGCCACATTAAGCAGACGTCTACCCTCTGTTGACTCTTGTGCTCTTAAAGCTTCTCTTGCTTTTTTAGTCGCTGCATTATAACGATTTTCAAGTGTTGCTATTGCTTTTCTATGACTCTCTTGAAGCTTCACTTCTTCATCTTGAAGCTTCTGTTTTTGTCTCTCTACAGACTTCAGTTCATCATCTATCTTATTGATTTTCATACGCATTTCACGTTCTAGTGAGGTAGATTTTTCTATGAGTTCATTAAGATTTTCTTTGTCCTCACCATAGACCTCTTTGGCTTTGTTAACGATGGCTACAGGAACCCCATACCGTTGTGCTGTCTCAAAAGCATAACTCTTTCCGATACTTCCCTGTAAGAAAGTGTATGTAGGCACTCTTCGCTCTTCATCATAGAGTGCTGCAATGAGTTCTACCTCATCATCACTTGCCATCAGTGAAGCCAAACGCTTATGGTGTGTCGTCACAATAAAGCTTATCCCTTTTTTTCGTAATTCATCCAACATCACCCGAAACAGACTGGCTGCTTCATCACTGTCTGTACCCAGCTCTATCTCATCGACCCCTACGATAGCATCTTCTTTATTAAAGAGTTTTGCAAACTCTTGCATACGTCCTGCAAAAGTAGAGATGTCATTTTTCACCGATTGAGGGTCATCGATGACCGCTTCTATACTCTTGTAGTGTCCTACTTCTGTGTGTGCTGCATTACATTTAAAAGGAAGCAGATACTTACTCATATAAACTGCTGAGAGCATCGATTTTAGTAGCATCGTTTTACCTCCAGCATTGACACCCGTGACAAGCATGATCTGTTTAGAAAAATCCATGGTGATGGGTACCGGGTTCTCTATGGCAGGATGTGCAAAATCTTCTAATTTTATGCGTTTGTGTTTACTCGGGAGAATGAACTCATACTCCTTGGCTCTTGCAAAACTGACGCGTGCCTGATAGTGATCAAATCTGTCATACTCTTTGTTGATAAATGCTAAGAAACGTTCCCACTTGAAAAAGATCGCTGAGATATTTTTACAATAGGTATAGATCAACTCCTCTTTACTGCTAAGCAGAGCAGACTCTTTCTCTTTTAAATGAGAAATACTTTGTGGGATGATATAAAAAAATCCTCCGGAACTACGTGCAGCCACGGTAGCTTTAATCGCATTGTTAAACCCTCCACGTACCAGTAAGGTCTCTTCCCCACCGTTGAAATGCACCTGCGTATCCACAAGATAGTCTCTTAGTTTACTGGAGTGTGCAAGCTTATAAAGTGTCTCTTTAATGTCTATCTTGTTTTGCTTGATAGCACGTTCAAGTTTATACAGTTCCGGATCACGCTCAGGGTTGATGTCCCCTTCAGCAGTAAAATACCCTATGACCTCTATGATCTCTTCAGGTATCTCTATGCCCTGTATCCAAGAGATAAGCGGTTCTGTAAAACCTACTGCATTTAAAGTATTGAAGTATGAGAACATGGTGACAAAAGCATAGATCTCATCCAGCGAAAGTACCCCTTGTTTCTTAATGAGGTTCAGTTCTCTGTCTAAATTCGGTACAGCCTTGGGTATGGGAAATTGTACTTTTGAAAGTGCCTGTATATAACGATAATGCTGGTTGATGTCACCCATCATAGCAACAGGTTTTTCTCTGGCTAAAAACTTTTGGAATTGAAGGATGTACCCGTCAAGATCCAGTTTTTGAATAATGGTTTTTTCGCTACTCTCTTGCGGATGCATCAACTTATGCCTCTCCACGTATCTGATAAGTGATATCTCCCGCACCAAAAGCTGTGATAAGCCCTTCACTGTACTCTCTTATGATATGACCATCTTTAAAGACTTTAACCACACCATCTTCTTTAGTAACAGAGTCTGCCATGAAAAGTTTGTAACGGCTGAATGCACCTTTGAGATCTATATCTACTTCTAACTCACCTGCAGCCCAGATAGGAAGGATCACAAGCTCATCTACACCTTCAAAACACTCTACAAATGCCTGTAAATTATCCATTGTACGACTGTACTTATGCGGCTGCCAGATGACATTGAGTTTAGAAAAATCACGTAACGTTTTATAGATCTGCAGTGACTCCATCGTTACTTTTATCTCTGTTGGATGGTGTCCGTAGTCATCTATGACCACACACTCTTCTTGATTTTGTACGATGTCAAAACGTTTTTTAATGCCTTTGTAGTGTAAAAGGTTCACCCTTATCTCTTCTACCTTTTCACCTAATTCTAAAGCACCCAATATCGCTAATGCTGCATCCAAGGCGATATGGTTTCCAAAACCAAATACTTCAAACACCCCTAAATCTAAAAGTTCAAACTTTGTATGTGGCTCGCCATCTACCAAAACAAACTCTATGTTTTTAATATCTTTGGAAGGGTAAAGCTTAATGCTCTCCATCTCCAAAGAAGAGAGGAATTCATCTTCTGCATTGATGACACGTATTTTAGCCAGTGATAAAAAGTTTCTATACGCATTATAAAAACGC
>CALDBH010000069.1 GCA_937938065.1 uncultured Sulfurovum sp.
ATCTTCTGTATAGCGTTATCCTAATTATGTATATTTATATTTATCTAATTACCAAAAGGAGGAAAGATGTCATTAAATAGACGAGATTTTTTGAAAAATTCAGCAGCAGTGGCAGCAGCGGGTGCAGTGGGAATAGCAGTCCCTCAGGAAGCACAGGCAGCAGCAGCGAAAGCAGAATCCAAATGGAGATGGGACAAGGCAGCTTGTCGTTTCTGTGGTACGGGTTGCGGGATCATGCTTGCAACGAAAGATGGGCGTATTGTTGCCGTTAAGGGTGACCCTGCAGCTCCGGTAAATAGAGGTCTTAACTGTATTAAGGGGTATTTTAATGCGAAGATCATGTATGGTGCAGATAGACTGAAGACACCTCTGCTTCGTATGAATGATAAAGGTGAGTTTGATAAAAAAGGTAAGTTTAAAGCAGTAAGCTGGGAGCGTGCCTTTGATGAGATGGAAGTGCACATCAAAAAAGCACTTAAAGCATCAGGTCCAGAGGGTGTAGGTGTATTTGCTTCAGGTCAATATACTGTCATGGAAGGGTATGCTGCACAGAAAATGATGAAAGCAGGATTTAGATCAAATGCGATCGATCCGAATGCGCGTCACTGTATGGCATCAGCAGTTGTCGGTTTTTATCAAACATTTGGTATCGATGAGCCGAGTGGTTGTTATGATGATATCGAGCTTACAGATACGGTAGTCTCTTGGGGTTCAAATATGGCGGAAATGCACCCGATTCTCTGGTCACGTGTGACAGATAGAAAGCTTTCTAATCCAGATAGAGTAAAGATCGTAAATATCTCTACATACAGACACAGAACGTCTGATATTGCAGATATTGAGATCATTTTCTCTCCAAATACGGACTTGACGCTTTGGAACTACATCGCACGTGAGATCGTGATGAGAGATGATGCAGAGAAGATCATTGATTGGGACTTTGTGAAAAAACATATGGTATTTGCAGTGGGTCCTGTGAACATTGGTTATGGTTTACGAAGATCAACAGAAAAATCCGTTGTGGATGGAAAATATACGAAGTTAGAGATGGAAACTGTCTCTAAAGAGATGTCCAAGAAAGTCTCTGCTAAAGAAGCACCTGCATTGGCACCTTATGGTTACAAAGAGGGTGACGTCATGAAGAACACTCCAGGTACGTTAAAACACTGGGAGATCTCATTTGAAGAGTATAAGAAGTCATTAGAACCATATACACTTGAGTATACGGCTCAGAATACAAAAGGTGACCCAAATGAGGACATCGAAGTGTATAAGAAAAAACTTCAGGCATTAGCTGACCTTTATATCGAAAGAGGGAGAAAAGTGGTTTCATTCTGGACGATGGGTATGAATCAACATACACGTGGTACATGGGTAAATACATTGTCATACAATGTTCACTTCCTACTCAATAAACAAGCGAAACCAGGTTCTGGTGCATTCTCACTTACCGGACAGCCAAGTGCCTGTGGTACAGCTAGAGAAGTTGGTACATTCTGTCATAGACTTCCAGCAGATATGATGGTTAAGAATCCTAAACACAGAAAGATCACTGAAAATGGCTGGAAAGTACCAGAGGTTACGATCAACCCGGTAGGGAATCAGCACATTATGAAGATCCATAGAGATATCGAAGATGGTGTGATCAAGTTTGCATGGGTTAATGTATGTAACCCTTATCATGATAGTGCAGCTGCCTCTCACTGGATCAAAGCGGCAAGAGAGATGGATAATTTTATCGTTACATCGGATGGATATCCTGGTATTTCTGCAAAAGTGTCTGACCTTGTACTCCCATCAGCAATGATCTATGAAAAATGGGGTGCATACGGAAATGCAGAACGTCGTACACAACACTGGAGACAACAAGTTCTTCCTGTAGGTGACGCGATGTCTGACACTTGGCAGTGGGTAGAACTTTCTAAAAGATTTACGGTTGGTGATCTTTGGGGTGAGTCTACACTAAGAAATGGTAAAAAACTTCCAAATATTATCAAAGATGCTGCAAAAATGGGATATACAAAAGATACGACCATGTATGATATTTTATTTGCCAATAAAAAAGCAAAATCATACAAGTTGAATGATAATTTCCCCCAGGCTGGGTATGATGATACTGAATCACGTGGTGATAGTAGAAACGTACTTGGTTCAGATGGTAAACCATGGAAAGGATATGGTTTTATGATCCATGAGTACCTTTTTGAAGAGTATGCTGAGTTCGGTAGAGGACATGGACATGACCTTGCACCATTTGAAGTGTATCACAAAGTAAGAGGTCTTAAGTGGCCGGTTGTTGATGGTAAAGAGACGCAGTGGAGATTTAATGTCAAATATGATCCATATGCAGCTAAAGCAGCCAAAGAGACAGGTGCTGATGACTTTGCATTCTACGGAACATTGGCTAAAGCCTTAGCACAGGGTGACCTTAAAGGTATCAAAGATAAAAACAAAAAATCGCTTAAGAATAAAGCGAAGATCTATGCTAGGCCATATATGGATCCACCGGAAATGCCGGATGAAAACTATGATACATGGTTGTGTACAGGTAGGGTACTTGAACACTGGCACACTGGTACGATGACGATGAGAGTTCCTGAACTTTACCGTGCAGTACCAGAAGCACTCTGTTATATGAACCCTGATGATGCGAAGCAGAAAGGCTTTAAACAGGGTGGACTTATCTGGATTGACTCACGTCGTGGTAAAGTCAAAGCTAGAGTAGAGACAAGAGGGCGTAACCGTATGCCTCAAGGGCTTGTATTTGTACCGTTCTTTGATGAAAAAGTCTTCATTAACAAAGTGTGTTTAGATGCAACATGTCCAATGTCTAAAGAAACAGACTTTAAAAAATGTGCAGTTAAACTCTATAAGGCATAAGTATGGCACACTCTAACGGCAGACGAAACTTCATGGCGACGACCTTCCAAAGTGTCGGATTAGCAGCCCTTGGTGGGATGTTGTGGAGTGGCTATACAGATTCGGTGAAAGCTTCACCGTTGGTACTCAGACCTCCTGGGGCATTGCCTGAAAAAGATTTTTTAGCGGCATGTATCAAGTGTGGTCTTTGTGCAGAAGCGTGTGTGAACAGAGATACAAATATCGATAAAGAGACAGGAAAACCAAGACCGGGTACCTTACAAATGGCAAAAGGGGGTGACTCCTTACTGATAGGAACACCTTACTTCGTGCCAACAGAAGTACCTTGTTATATGTGTGAAGATATTCCTTGTGTACCTGTCTGTCCGTCAGGTGCTTTAGATATGCCGACTCTTCTGAATGAAAAAGAAGAACTTGACATTAACAAAGCTTCCATGGGACTTGCAGTGGTACACAAAGAGTCATGTATCGCTTTTTGGGGTATACAGTGTGATGCGTGTTATCGTGCCTGTCCTCTTTTGGACGTAGCGATCACGCTTGAATACGTAAAAAATGAGAGAACAGGTAAACATGCATTCTTGCTTCCTATTGTACAAGATCATGCCTGTACGGGTTGTGGTCTTTGTGAGCAAGCATGTGTGACTAAAGAACCTGCTATTTTTGTACTCCCGAATGATATAGCCAAAGGTAAAGCAGGAGACCATTATGTTAAAGGTTGGGATAAAAAAGATCAAGAGCGCGTAAAAGATGCTAAAGGATTGGAGACAAAAACAAAACGAAGTGAAAAATCTTCGGCTGATTATCTTAATACGGAGCTAGAGTACTAATGAAAAACATAAAATACTTACTTCTTAGAAGAGCGACTCAGATAGGTCTTTTGTTTCTGTACTTTTCTGCCAATGCGTATGGTTGGAATATCTTGGCCGGTACCTTTGGTACTTCATATATCTTTGGTACGATCCCTTTGGCAGATCCGTATACCACACTGCAAGTGTTGGCAACCGGGTTTGTGTTGGGTGTAGATGTGCTACTTGGTGCAGCGATCATTACGCTGTTTTATTTTGTGATCGGCGGTAGGGCATTTTGCTCATGGGTCTGTCCTATCAATATGGTGACAGATCTGGCCAATTGGATCAGACGTAAGTTGAACCTTGATAAAGAAGAGGTTAATTATCGTTTTATGAAACGAAGTGCGCGGTACTGGATCATGGTAGTGGGACTTATTGTTTCTGCTGTTGTTGGTGTGGCTGCGTTTGAAGTGGTCAGTCCTATTACCATTATGCAAAGAGGTATTGTCTTTGGTTTTGGTATGGGAGCAGCAGTGGTAATCGTGATCTTCCTTTTTGATCTCTTCGGAGTGAAGAATGGATGGTGTGGCCATTTATGTCCTTTAGGTGCGGCATACTCGATCATAGGAAGTCAAAGTCTTGTAAGAGTAAAGCATGATCATGAGGCGTGTACGGACTGTATGAACTGTAAAGTAGTGTGTCCTGAAAGTCAGGTCTTACATATGGTTAACAAAGAGAGTATCTCTGTGACAGATGGAGAGTGTACGAACTGTGGAAGATGTGTGGATGTGTGCGATGATAATGCACTAGGTTTTAGTATTCGTAGTTTTACGAAAAAAAATGTAGGAGGAAAAATATGAAGAAAATAGCAAAAGTTGTAGCTCTTGGTGCTCTATTGGCAACTACAAGTGCATATGCTGTGAGTGTAGCAGGGTGTACCGGGTGTCATGGACAGTACTTTGAAAAGGCAGCATTAGGTAAATCGAAGATCGTGAAAGACATGTCTTATAAAGAGATCAAAGATGCAATGATGGGTTATAAAAATGGAACCTATGGGGATACGATGAAAGGCTTGATGGAAGCACAAGTAAAACATCTTAGTGATGCGCAGATCGAAGCGATGTCATTGCTAATGAAAACTGAAGCAGGTGTTCCTACGCAAAAGGCAACTGAGCATGCAGCGGCAGCAGCGGTCGCAGCGGCAGGAGGAACCTATGTGAACCTTAATGAGGATGCTTCTGATGTATCGCGTATACACGATGAAGATCTAAGTACTAAAAAAGCAGTCTCTGAAGCATCACTGGGACTTAGAAAAACAGATCTTTATAGTGAAGATACAACAACTGGAGCACAAGCAGACTACAGCAGACCAAGTCCTGGTGCATCTACAAAATTTGAAAGAGCATTTAAAGATGCACCGCCGATGATCCCACACTCTGTTGAAGGATTATTGCCTATTACAAAGATGAACAACCAGTGTCTTGGATGTCACCTGCCTGAAGTTGCACCAAGTGTAGGTTCTACACCGATCCCGGCAACACACTTTACAAACTATAGACCATCTACGACTATGAAAGATGGCGTTGTGCTTAAAGAGGGTCAGGTATTAGGGAAAAATATGCCAAATACTTCAGATGTTGTCATAGCAGAAACGACAAAAGGTGATACCTTGTATCAAGGTCGTTTTAACTGTACTCAGTGTCATGCACCACAGTCAAAAATGAAAACATCTGTAGCCAATACATTTAGACCTGATTTTGGAAGTGATGAGATGAAAGGACATTCCAGTCTTGAAGCTGCTATGAATGAAGGTATTGAATATGAAGTGGCTGAATCAGCACCTTATATGGAAGGTCAGTAAGAGTGGCAAGCAGACGTGATTTTCTAAATACGTTCAGAAGGCCGTTAGAACAAAGCAAGGAGAGCTCACCTTTAGTGGTGAGACCTCCGTATGGTTTAAATGAATCTCTTTTTCAGAGTGAGTGTGTTGTATGTGAAAATAAGGCATGTGTCGCTTCTTGTGATGAACAGATCATAGTAATCCAGGCAGATGGCACACCCAAACTGGATTTTTCTAAAAGTGGATGTACCTTTTGTGATGATTGTGCAAGTGTGTGTGAAACAAATGTATTGAGTCTGGAGAATGTGCATACTTCAGAGCATATCAATGCTACATTTTGTATCTCGACTGAGGGTTGTGTGGCGCATCATGGGGTGATATGTTTTTCCTGTAAAGAACCTTGCATCGATGATGCTATACTTTTCAATGGTATGTTCAACCCTGTCATAGACATGGACAGATGTACCGGTTGCGGTTTTTGTCTGGGACGCTGTCCTACACAAGCCATAGATTTTACTGCGATACCTCTTGCAGTTTTAGATAATACAATGGAGCAAATATCTTGACAATAGAAACTTTTAAAAAATCCTATCCAAAGCTTTTTACAAAACTACCCGAAGATGTGTCAGAATTACGATACTTATTGGTCATAGATGTGAATTATGATGATGAGGATTCAGATGAGTTTGATGCCATAGACCCTGAAGATTATAACTTTCTTCTCTATACTACTGAGATGTTACAAGAAGCAGTAGGAGAACCGACGATGGTTGAGTTGGTAAAAAAGCTTAAAGAGCATCAAGATATAGAGGAATTCTATCTTTCAGATGTAGATCTGTATGGTATACAAACAGATCTTGATGAAGAAGGAATTGCGCATATGGTCTTTGGTTCTTTAGAGGAGACCTTAGCGTGAAAAAGATCTTCATTGTTTTATTTGCCAGTATGGTATGGCTTAATGCTGTTGAGGTATTTTCTCCTGCACTGGAGATAAAAGTGAATGGTATGAGTAAGGATATGGTACTTCGTGAAAAAGAGCTTATTATAGGTACTACAAACGGTGTGCTGCAAGTCTATGATCATGAGGCAAAGGTCTTTACAAAAACATTTACTCTCCCAAAAGTAAAAGATTTTATGGGAGATATGATAGCCCCTCGTGTTTTTTCCGTTGATAAAATTGATGGACGTTACCTGCTCTTGAGTGACAGCGGAAAAGGCGGTTATTCGAACCTTTGGATACATGAGAACAATGTCACTACACAGCTACTCTCAGCAGTAGATAAAAAGGCTGCCATTAAAGCAAGGTTTATCAACAAAGATCAGATCTTGCTAGGATATCTTTCCAATGAAGCTGCGCTGTTTGACATTAAAAGTAAAGAAGAGTTGTATCGCGTACAGTTGAGTGAATCAAAATTTTCAGATTTTGCTTTAAATAAAGCCAAAACGCAAGCTGTATTTAGCTGTGAAAGCGGTGTATTGAATGTGATAGATACACAGACAGGGAAAATAGTGAAAGTACTAGAGGGTATGAATGTTGATAATGTCTATAGAGTAGATTTTAAACAAGGTATTGTTTCTGCTGCAGGACAAGACAGAAGAGGATCATTGTATGATATTGTCATGGGTACAGCCACCTATATAGAAGGTAATTTTCTTATCTATGCGACAGGGCTGAGCCCAAGTGCGAAAAAAGTGGCCTTTGTTATGGATGAAAAAAACAATATATCTATCTATAGAAGGTCAGACAAGTCAAAAATAGCAGAACTTCAAGGGCAAAAGAGTACACTTAACAATATTATCTTCAAAGATGAAAATACGCTTTTTTCTTCCAGCGATGATAGTACTGTGATGATGTGGAAACTAAATAATAGGAGAAATTAGAAATGAATATATCAAGTATAGTAGTACAAGTAAAACCAGAAAATTATGACGTTTTAAAAGAAGAGTTGGAAGCAAACGGTGTGTGTGAGTATCACTTTGGTGACAAAGAAAAAGGTAAAATGATCGTTACTATAGAGGGTTCAGGAGTAGAAGAGGAGATCAAAAAACTTGTACAGATCCAACAAACCAAAGGTGTACTTGCTGCAGATATGATGCAAACCTACCAAGAAGAGCTTGAAGGTGCCATCAAAGAGCTAGAAGAAGCAGATGTTGTGCCTGATATGTTAAATATGGACAGTGTTGATGTACGTGACATCATCTACAATGGTGACTTGAAAAAGAAAGATTTTAAAGGCGGCGTGTAATGGTAATCATAGAGTCAGTCATCAAGACCAACCCTTTGGGTCGTTGGTACATAGAGTTAAGTGATACCATGAAAGAAGAGAGTATGGAAATTTGCCTGGACATCAACGAATATGCTCATAAGATAGAGATGATGGGTTCAGAGTATGATGGTGAAGTCGAGGTGGCATGGTCCAGTGATGAAGGTGTAACTGTAGAGCAGATCAATGAAGTACGCCAGCAAATTATGGCATATGAAGCTGAAATAGAAGCTCAGAAGAATCAGTCAGGACAAGAGAATACAGAGTGGACACCTAACGCGTAACTCTTCTTCAAAGGGTTACTACTATGACGGTTCTTCACATCATAAAAGATAAAATAAATAGAATTTCCATTACCTTTTGATATAATCAAACAATTTTACAAATAAGGTACAACAATGTCTAATATAGCACAAGCCAAAATCTTTTTTGGTTCTATGGAAGAAAATAAAGAAGCACAGCAGGAACGAAAGAGTCCTTTTGATGGTGCTGCTGTAAGTACAGCTCCTGTATGTGATGTGGATGACACACTAAAGGCACTCAATATTGCTAAAGCTGCAAGTAAAGCAGCAGCTAGATCTCCATTGTCTCAACGTATTTTATGGTTGGAGGATGTGGCAAAAAGACTTACAGAAGAGAAAGAAGCATTTGCTTTGATGTTGGCCAAAGAAGTGGCAAAGCCTATTGCATTTTCCCGTATCGAAGTAGAGCGATGTGTGGAAACGATCAAGATCACTGTGATGGAGCTTGCAAATCTTTCAGGAGAAACTCTCCCTACGGACATTATGCCTAGCGGTAAAAAAACATTGGCATATTTTAGACGTGAGCCTGTAGGGGTTGTTGCCTGTATTACACCGTTTAATTTTCCTTTGAATCTTGTGGCACACAAAGTAGCTCCGGCACTAGGTGCAGGAAATACCGTAGTATTGAAACCTACACCTGAAGCACCTATGACAGCCTATATGTTTGCAAAGCTTTTTGTAGACTCAGAGTATGCCATTAAAGATGCACTCTCTGTAGTGTATGGCGATGCAGAAGTAGGTTCAACACTGGTTCAGAGTGACATTCCAAGGGTCATTAGTTTTACAGGTTCTGTGCCAGTAGGAAACATTATTACCAAACAGGCGGGTATTAAGAAAGTAAGCCTTGAGCTGGGTGGTAATGCTGCAACTTACATAGATAAAAGTGCAGACCTGGCTCTTGCCGCTGCACGTTGTGCATTTGGGGCCTTTTACAACTCCGGACAAGTGTGTATCTCTCTTCAACGTATCTATGTGAATGAAGAGGTATATGAAGCGTTTGCAGAACTTATAGCACAAGAGACGAACAAACTGAAAGTCGGCTCACCTTACGAAGAAGATACGTTTATGGGTCCACTGATAGATGATGAGTCTAGACAAAGAGCGAATGGATGGATAGCTTCAGCGAAAAGTGAAGGTGCAAAAGTCATCGCAGGTGGTGTAGAGGTAGATGGTATCTTCCCTCCAACTGTTATGGCAGATGTGACAGATGATATGAAGATCATCTGTGAAGAAGTTTTTGCACCTATCGTAAGTCTGGTAGCGGTACCTGACTATGAAACGGCTGTAGAGAAAATGAATGACTCCCCATACGGATTGCAGTTTTCTATTTTCACCAATGATCTGAAAATGACACAGGCATTTATAGAAGATGCAGAATGTGGTGGAGTGATTATCAATGACATACCAACACTTCGTTTTGATGTACAGCCTTATGGTGGTGCCAAGCTTTCAGGGGTGGGAAGAGAAGGTCCTAAGTGGGCACTTGAAGAGTTTACTGAAGTCAAGTCAATTGTGATTTGCTAAAAAATTAAATAAATAGGGGTTTTTATGGATTATATATTTCAAGCAGGATTTTTAGGAACGAGAGCACCACTTTTTATGGATATTGTATCTGTAATTGTT
>CALDBH010000070.1 GCA_937938065.1 uncultured Sulfurovum sp.
TATAACTTATCTACAGTCTCGATCCCAAGTATATCTAAACCTTGTTTGATAGTCTTAGCCGTCAAATCAGCCAGTAATAAACGACTCATCTTTGTTGCTTCATCTACACCCTCTTTGAGTATAGGGTTCTGTTCGTAAAAACGCATAAAGAGAGACACCAAGTCGTAGAGATAGGTTGTGATCTGGTTAGGTGCTGCATCTACTGCTGCACGGTTTAGGACATCTTCAAAACGAAGGAGCATCGTAGAGAGTCTATGCTCCAAAGCATCACCAATAATGATATCACCTTCTATAGGTCCATCATACTTTCTGAAGATGCTTTGTATTCTTGCATAGGCATACTGCATATACAGTGAAGTGTTACCTTCAAAACTGAGCATCTTATCCCAGTTAAAGATATAATTTGATTCACGGTTGATTGAAAGGTCAGCATACTTGACCGCCCCAATTCCTACGATTTTTGCTAATGCCTCTAATTGCTCCGGAGAATACGACTCTTTGTCATTGATAGTCTCTTTAGCTTTAGTAACCGCCTCGTCAAGCAGATCTATAAGCTTTACAGTCCCGCCCTCACGCGTTTTAAAAGGCTTACCACCTTTATCCATCATTGTACCAAATGCAATGTGTTCAAGCTTCACATCTTCAGCAACAAAACCAGCCTCTTTAGCCACTCTAAACACTTGTTTAAAGTGTCCACCCTGTCTTGCATCTACCACATAAGAGATACGTTGTGCACCTAAGGTCTGTGCTCTATAGCGTAATGCGGCAAGGTCTGTAGTGGCATAGAGGTAACCACCATCACCTTTTTGAACGATCACCGGTACTTCATCACCCTCTAAAAATACACATTGCGCACCATCACTTTGTGTCAATTTACCTTTTGCATCTAAATCATTTATGACAGAACTTAGATCATCATTGTAAAAACTCTCTGCACGTACATCATCACGTGTCAGATTGACACCCAGTTTTTCATAGACCTCTTCACAGTGTCCCAAAGAAATGTCTATAAACTTTTGCCAAAGTTCTAAACAGTGGCTGTCACCACTTTGAATTTTTACGACATACTCTCTGGCTTTATTTGCAAAGTCTTCATCTGCATCAAAACGTCCTTTGGCATCTTTATAAAACTGCTCCAGGTCTTTCAAACTTACAGAACCGTCTTCATGTATCTCTTCCAGATACGCGATAAGCATTCCAAACTGTGTACCCCAGTCTCCAATGTGGTTTTGACGTATGACCTCATCACCAAGATAGGTTAAAAGGTTTGCTAACGTATCACCGATGATAGAAGAACGCAAATGTCCCACATGCATCTGTTTAGCCATGTTCGGGCCAGAATAATCTACCACTACTTTGATAGGTGTTTCACGCTTTTCTACCCCAAGCCTACTATCTTTACGTGCTACTTCACATTGTGAAGCTATCCAAAAAGGATTGAGCCATAAATTGATGAAACCTGGACCTGCTATTTCTGCTTTAGCCAGTACTCCGGTTAAGTCAAGATTTTCTATAAGTTGTGTTGCAATCTCTCTTGGATTTTTACCTAGCTTTTTAGACAAGGCCATCGCACCATTAAACTGGAAGTCACCAAACTCAGGTTTGGTTGCTTCAGCTACACTCATAGGCTCATGCTCTATACCTGCTTTAGAAAAAGCTTCTTTGATAACGTTATTGATTTGTAATTTTAATTTCATAGGTTTTCCGTCATAGTTAATATGGAATTGTAGTAGAAAATAGCTTCATAGCTATTTGGAGGAATATTCTCAATACTGAGTAACGAGGTACTCAGTATTAAAATTAAGCGTTTTCGCTTTTTTTCTCTTCTGTTGAAGATTCAACTTTTGGCTCTTCTTTAGAAGCGATCTCTTTTGTATCTTCTTCATCGTCATCTTTAATCGCTTTTTTGAAGTCTTTAATACCTTTTCCCATACCTTTTGCAAGATCTGGAATCTTTTTTGCTCCAAACAGAAGTACAACAATCGCCAATACGATTAGTAGTTCTGGCATACTTGGCATACCCATATCAATCCTTTATATTTCGCTACATTGAGCATTAATTTAAATAATTATACTGCATTATGTTTAATCTTAGTTATTTGATAACCATTGTCTCACAAATTTTTCTTCATCTTCTGTACTTTGTTTCAATCTAGCTGCCTTGGCTACAATGACAAAAAGTTTTGCCGCCTCATCTACTGTATCATTGATAATAGTAAAGTCATACTCACCTACAGCTTTTATCTCGCCTTTTGCATTTTCAATACGCTTCACTATAACTGATTCATCATCTGTAGATCGTGCCCGAAGTCTTGTCTCCAATGCTTTCAGTGTTGGTGGTGTGATAAACGCAGAGGTCGTAATATCATTCATCTTTGCACGCACAAGTCTGTGACCCTGTACATCAATGTCAAATATGACCAGTTTACCCTCTTCTAAGGCTTCCCTTACAGGCTTGAGTGATGTACCATAGTAGTTACCATGTACCTCTGCATACTCAAGAAAATTTCCCGCTTTAATGTCTTCTTCAAAACTCTCTTTACTGACGAAGAAATAATCTTTACCATCTTCTTCCCCCACTCTAGGAGCACGTGTGGTTGTCGATATGGAAAAATAATATTCACCTATCTCATCCGATGCTGCGTTGATAATCGTACTTTTACCCGCACCACTTGGGCCTGAGAGTACTAAAATAGCACCTTTTTGCATTATTGATCATCCTCTAATTTTATTTTGATCTCTATCTTTTTGCCTTTTAAAAGCTTTTTGATCTTCTTAGGTTTCATTTTGTCCAATGCGACAACAATAGCATCTTCAATACGAGAGA
>CALDBH010000071.1 GCA_937938065.1 uncultured Sulfurovum sp.
TCTGATCCCAGGTACCAGCAGAGCAGGGGCTACTATTATTGGTGGTTTATTGGTAGGCTTGGACAGAAAAACATCGGCAGAGTTTTCTTTTTTACTTGCAATCCCTGTGATGGCAGCAGTCACCGGATATGATCTGCTTAAACATTATCAGGATTTTTCAGATGCAAATTGGGGTGCTTTTGTTGCAGGTTTCATTGCGGCATTTATCGTTGCTTATTTGACGATCAAGCTTTTTCTTGTATTTATTCAAAGGTTTACATTTGTAGCGTTTGGTATTTATAGAATACTTTTTGGAGTGATCTTACTGACGATGATATAGTTTGCATAGGTATGAATTTATAGAACCTCCTACGGGAGTTTCTCTTAAGTTCAAAAAGATATTTTGGACATGAATGAGGGGTACCTCATATTTTAAAGGTATATAATGAAATTTAGTGAATTTGATTTTCATGCTGATCTGGCAAAAGGTGTGAAAATAGCAGGCTTTAGAGAGCCAAGTCCCATCCAGGAGATGGCTATCCCAATCATTGCTAATGGCAGTGATATGGTAGGTCAAGCCCATACGGGTACAGGAAAGACAGCAGCGTTCGGTCTTCCTATGATGGACAAACTTGCCAAAGGCGAGATAGAAAGAGCATTGGTCATCACGCCTACAAGAGAATTAGCAACACAGGTAGCTGATGAACTTTACCACTTAGGACGTTTTGCAGGTATTCGAACGTTAACAGTCTATGGTGGTGTAGGGTATGGCCGTCAGATAGCACTTATCCACAAAGGTGTACAGATCGTCGTAGCAACGCCGGGAAGACTTAAAGACCTTTATAAAAAAGGAAAGATCGATGTTTTTAACCCAGAGATCGTTGTACTGGATGAAGCAGATGAAATGCTTGATATGGGTTTCCTTGAAGAGATCAAAGAGATATTTGAGTACATCCCTCAAAACAGACAAACATTACTCTTCTCTGCAACGATGCCTGAACCGATCAAAGAGTTGGCAAGTAATATTCTCTATCAACCAGAGTATATCTCTGTTGTAGGAGATGAGGAGACGACAAATAACATCATTGACCAGCGTTATTATATGATCCATGAGAACCAAAGAGATGACGCTATTGTAAAACTGCTTGAAACAGAAAAAACCAATAAATGTATCATTTTCTGTCGTATGAAAAGAGAAGTGGACAGATTGACCGAGCATTTGCAAGCATTAGGATTTAATGCCAGTGGTTTACACGGTGACTTGGAACAGAGGGACAGAGAAGTGGTCATTAAAGCCTATAGAAGAGGCGAAACAAAAATCATGGTAGCCACAGATGTCGCGGCGCGTGGGTTAGATGTCAAAGATGTAACACATGTTTTTAATTACCATATACCTTTTGATCCTCAAAGTTATGTACACCGTATCGGTCGTACAGGACGTGCAGGAAAAAGTGGTCAGGCAATTACTTTGGTGACAACCGAAGAGTTTAAAGAACTCCAACGTATCCAAAAAGAAGTAGGTGCAGATATGCGTTTGGCAACTATTCAAAGTGGTGGAGGACTTGATGATTCCGGTCGTGAATATTTAGCTGAACAGATCAGAGATATCCATGTACATAACGATGCAGCAGAGTTGTTAGCATATATGGGAGAGATGGATAAAGAGGTACTATTGGAAAAGCTTATTTCACGTGTTATTGAACAAGAACAGAATAATATTGGGACTCAAATCGGTTTTGATCAAAATACGGTAGATGAGATGATGCAAGGGTATGTAGCAGAACAAAAAGCTACACGTAGTAGCAATCGGAGAAAAAAGAGAAGATAATTCTTCTTTTTTTACCTAATAACAAGCAAAACTATTTTAGAATTTGTAAACTTATAAAAGTGAGGTTAATCACATGGAAATCGATTTAGTAAGCGAAGGCTTAAAATTTATGGTGCTGGGGATGTTAGTTGTACTTGTATTCCTGGTCATTCTTGTTCAAGTAATGAAGCTACAAGCTAAAATTGTCAATAAATTCTTCCCTGAAAAAACACCTGGAGTACCTCCTACATCAGGTTCTAGTTCAGGTAATGCTACGCAGGAAGCACATCATGTTGCAGCTATTACTGCAGCTGTATCAGAATTTCGTAAAAAATCATAAAGAGGTATTGTAAATGGCTAAAAAATATATTGATGTAATGGACACAACCTTCAGAGATGGATTTCAATCTGTCTTTGGTGGCCGTGTACTTATGGATGACTTTTTTCCTGCAGTAGAAGCAGCGAAGAATGCAGGTATTAATCACTTCGAATTTGGTGGGGGAGCAAGATTCCAATCGCTCTTCTTTTACTTACAGGAAAATGCATTTGATATGATGGATGGTTTTAGAGAGATCGTAGGTCCAGATGCTAACCTTCAAGTACTTTCACGTGGTATAAATACAGTAATGCTTGATACAGGTAGCCGTGAAATGATCGACCTTTTTGCAAAAATGTTTAAAAAGCATGGAACAACTACGGTACGTAACTTTGATGCATTGAATGATGTGAACAACCTTGCATTTTCTGCAGAAATGATCAAAAAACATGGTCTTGATCACGAAGTTGTGGTAACGATGATGGATCTTCCTCCAGGGTGTAAAGGTGCACATGATGTTGCTTTTTATGAAAAAACACTTAGAAACATTTTAGACTCGGGTATCTCTTTTGACAGCGTTTGTTTTAAAGATGCATCAGGAACAGCAAACCCTCATAAAGTATATGAGACTATCGGGATGGCGAGAAAACTTCTTGGTGACAGTGTACACCTAAGACTTCATACGCATGAAACTGCAGGTGTTTCTGTAGCAGCATACCTTGCAGCGTTAGATGCAGGTGCAAATGGTATCGATATGGCTGCATCACCGGTAAGTGGTGGTACAAGTCAACCAGATATCCTTACGATGCTTCATGCAACAAAAGGAACAGACTATAATCTTGGTGATTTGAAGCTTGATAAGATCCTGAAGTATGAAGAGAGACTTAAAGAGTGCCTTTCAGATTACATGATACCGCCTGAAGCGACACAAGTATCACCACTTATTCCATTCTCTCCTATGCCTGGTGGGGCATTGACAGCCAATACTCAGATGATGAGAGACTCAGGTGACCTTGACAAGTTTGATGAAGTGATCGCTGCGATGAAAGAAGTAGTTGAGCGTGGTGGTTACGGTACATCGGTAACACCTGTAAGCCAATTCTACTGGCAACAGGCATATGCTAACGTAATGTTCGGTCCTTGGAAGCAAATAGCTCCAGGATACGGGCGTATGGTACTTGGTTACTTTGGTAAAACACCAGTGCAGGCGGATGAAGAGATCATCAATCTCGCATCTGAGAAATTGAAGTTAGAGCCAACAACAGAAAATCCTTTGGATATTGCAGATAGAGATGAAACGAAATCTATTGCACACTGGACAAAAGTACTTGAAGATGAAGGTTTAGAAACATCAGATGAAAATATTTTCATTGCAGGTGCATGTGATCAAAAAGGTATTGCGTTCTTGAAGGGTGAAGGTCCTCTCATGGTAAGAAAAGGTAAAAATATTAGTAGTGGAGATGAAGAAATGGCAGGAAATTATACAGTAGTAGTAGATGGCAAACAATATAGTGTACAAGTAGCAGAGGGTGAGGGTGATATCCAGATTGCTCCTGCAAAAACAAATGCAGTAGCTGAAGCAGCAGCACCTACAGTATT
>CALDBH010000072.1 GCA_937938065.1 uncultured Sulfurovum sp.
CTAGGTGAGTTCTTGGCACTTGCTGAGTCTTTAAGGATGATCGGTCAAAAACATGACGATGCTAAACTTGCTGCACTTACTGCTGCTCTTGATGTTGCGAACCAAGGTTACCTTGATAACAACAAAGCACCAGGAAGAAAAGTAGGTCAACCAGATAACAAAGCATCTCACTTCTTCGTAGCGCAGTACTGGGCAGAAGCACTTGCAAATGGTGAAGATGCAGAATTAGCTTCTAAATTCGCTCCAGTTGCTGCTGCACTTAAAGAGAACGAAGATAAGATCATGGAAGAGCTAATGGCTGCTGAAGGTGAAGGTAAAACTACAGATGTTGGTGGTTACTTCCATCCAAATGACGAGATGGCTGCTAAGGCAATGAGACCATCTGCTACACTTAACAGTATTATTGACGCTATCTAAGTTGTCATCTACTGTGTACTGCACCCTAGGGTGTAGTACATCTCATCAAAATATAAACATAGATTTAATACTCTCAAAAATATTGAAGGAAATTCAATGAGTCGAAAAATATCAAAAATTTTAATTGCCAATCGTGGTGAGATTGCACTACGTATCATCAGAGCATGTAAAGAGTTGGAAATCACCAGTGTCGTGATCCATTCAAAAGTAGACAGTGAGGGACCATGGGTAAAAAAAGCAGATAAAAGTGTTTTACTTGAAGGTCATCCTGTGGAAGTTTATCTTGATTATGAAAATATTATCAAGATCGCCAAAGAGCAAAAATGTACTGCTATCCATCCTGGGTACGGTTTCTTGTCTGAAAGTGCTGATTTTGCCAGGGCTTGTGATAAAAATGGACTTATTTTCATCGGACCAAAAGCAGAACACATTGAGCTTTTTGGAGATAAGATTACTTCAAAAAATGCTATGAAAGAGATAGGCGTACCAGTACTTGAGGGAACATCAGCACCTATATCAGATAAAAAAGAAGCGGAAAAAACTGCTCAAGAGATCGGGTTTCCTATTATTATTAAAGCAGCATTTGGTGGTGGAGGCCGTGGAATGCGTGTTGTATATGAAGCTAAGCAATTCGCATCACTCTTTGATGCAGCAACCAATGAAGCAAAAAAATATTTTGGAAATGGTGATGTATTTATAGAAAAATTTGTAAGTAATCCTCGACATATAGAAGTACAAGTGATTGCTGACAAGTTTGGTAACGTTGTGCATTTGGGGGAACGTGATTGTTCCATTCAAAGACGTCATCAAAAAGTCATTGAAATAGCACCTTCACCAAGGCTTAATGATGCTACACGAAAAGAGCTCTATCGTATTGCTATAAGAGCTATGAACCGTTTAGGGTATGAAAATGTCGGTACGATCGAATTTTTGCTCGATGAAAAAGACAATATCTATTTTATTGAAATGAATACACGTCTTCAGGTTGAACACCCGGTTACAGAGATCATCACAGGTGTGGATATCGTACAGCGTATGATCCAAATCGCTGAAGGGGATAAACTTCATTTTTTACAAGAAGAGATTAATTTTAGAGGATATGCCATTGAGTTTAGGATCAATGCAGAGGACCCGTTAAATAATTTCATGCCATCATTTGGAACTATCGGAGAGTACTTAACACCGGGAGGACCAGGTGTAAGGTTAGATACAAGTGTCTACGGTGGATACAAGATGCCTACAAATTATGATTCTATGATAGGTAAACTTATTGTATGGGCATTGGATTGGGAAGGTGTGGTCAAAAAAGCAAAAAGAGCTCTTGATGAATATCACATTGAAGGGCTTACAACGAACATCCCATTGCATAAAGAAGTAGTATGTGATAAGGATTTTCAGGAAGGAAAATTTGATACAGGTTTCCTAGACAAACGTGTAGAACATTTTGCACTGATCAATACTATTGCACCAAATAAAGATAAACGTATTAGTTCATTTTTCTCAAAATTAATGCAAAAAGGACTCATATCAGAGAAGGGTGATTTTATTTAGTCCCCCTTTAATAGATTGCCACTCTCTTGGGTAATGAGAGATTAAGGTTATCACTATATGATAGTTTAGTTCTTTGACTATAAAGTCAATTAAATCATCAGTACGAATAAAGGGCCTTTGATGATATCAAATAAGATTTTTATTGATTTTGTAAAGAAGATAATCCAAGAAGACCGAAAAAATATTCTTCATCTAGTTTATTATTCTATCATTGATGCGATCTTGGTATTGTCTATCCCTCTGGCATCAGCTATTGTTATTAATAGTGTATTGTCACATGCTTCACTCTCTCTTATCGTTGTAGGTACCATTCTTCTTATTTTATTTGTATTTATCACCATATTGCAACTACTTAAAGAATACATCATTGAAAAGTTTCAACAAAAAGTGTTTCTTATGAGAGGAATAGAGATTTCCCAAAAAGCATTAAATCTACATCAGGGGGAGAGCAGTGATGAGACTAAACATAGAAAATTGATGAACTATTTTTTCGATATTACCTCTATTCAGAAGTTCTTTCCCATTCTTGTACTTGATGGACTTGGCGTGGTCATTAAAATCCTGGTAAGTCTTCTTTTACTGCTTATATTTGATCCGATCCTATTTACTGCAGGTGTGATTTTATTCTCATTATATATTATTATATTGTTTGCTCTTGGGCGTAATGCGGGAGTCACTGCATTAGCGCGTTCAGATGCGAAACATAATACAATCTATTTTTTACAAAATATCAATGAAGAAAAAGGCTCAAGAGAAGAGACTCTTACTAAGTATAACACTTCCTTGGCCAAGTATGTGAAGGCTCGGCAGAATTTATTTAGGATCATTATCAGACAATTGGGCTTTACATTTTTTGCAGAAGGGTTTATTTTTACTATGTTCTTACTCATAGGAGGGTATCTTGTGATCAATGGCAGCCTGCCTTTGGGAGAGTTTGTTGCAGCAGAAATTATTGTTACTTCTATTACCTATGCGCTTAAAGGATTTGCTAAACAGCTTGATTATATCTATGATACGGTTGAGGGATTGTATAAAGTAAACAAGTTATCAGTGGAACTGAAGGATAAGCAAGATGGATAGATTTGAATTTGATTCTTTGAAACTTGTTCAGACAGCCCCTTTTGTAAATCGAGTAGGACGTGTTATATTTGTACTTATCCTTGTGTTTGTAGCGATCCTCTTTTTACCCTGGAGACAGACAGTTGAGGGAGAGGGTAGAGTGATTGCGTATGATCCTACCCAAAGAGTACAATCCATCTCCGCACCTATAGACGGTTTCATCGAGACTTTTTTTGTTTCAGAAAATGAACATGTGCAAAAGGGTGCAAAACTGTTTGATATGATTGATCCGGATAAAGAGTATAAAACACGTGTCTATAAAATGAGAGAGGACTTCAAGCAGCAGCAACAGAACATCGAAGATAAACTGCTTATTTTAGAGCAAAAAAGAAGCAGTCTCCTTGCACAGAAAGAAATACGTCTTGAGCTATATGACAAACGCTATACACAAGCCGAAGAAGTACTGAAATCTAAACAGATCAAATATAGTGCAGACAAGAAAAACTATGAAGTGATCTCAAATCAGTTTAATAGGATAAAAGAGCTCTATCTTCAGAAAATAGAATCCAAAAAGCATTTTGAAAAAATGGAAAATGAGTATATTTTTGCTAAAACTAAGCTCGATAAAATAGAGATAGATATTGAGGTGGAAAAACGCAACATGTTGATCATACAGAAAGAGAAAGAGCACTTTTTAGAGGAGATTGGAAATAAGATAAGAGCACTTGAGACGAACAGGTTATCTGAAGAAACACATTTAAACAGTTTGAAAAGAGAATTGGAAAAACATCAGACCGAAGTTTCAAGATATGAGACATCATCTGTTGTTTCACAAAAAGATGGCTCAGTCATGCGAATCTTAAAAAATGATAAAAATACCTATATAAAAAAAGGTGAACCTATTGCACTCTTTTCCCCCGATGTAACGACAAGCGCACTTTTGTTAAAGGTATCTGATTTCAATATGCCGCTTATCAAAGAGGGACTCTCTGTAAGGATACGTTTTCATGGCTGGCCTGCATTGCACCTTCCGGGCTGGCCGACAATAAGGTTTGGTACGTTTGGAGGGATTATAAAAAGAGTGGACCCTGTCTTGCATGAAAAGGGCTTTTACTATGCCTATGTTGTTGAAGACCCAAATGAACCATGGCCCTCACAAGAAGAGTTAAGAGTAGGAACCAATGCAACGGTATGGGCTGCTTTGTCAGTTGTACCTATCTGGTATGAACTGTGGCGTTTGATGAATGCCTTCCCTGCAAATATGGTCACTTCTGGGAAAAAGTAATGATAAACATACTACCAAGATACTACCTATTTATTTTGCTTGTTTCACCTTATATTTTAGGTAAAGAGATCTTTACAGTTGAACATGTTGAACAGCATTTGACAGAGAAAAATCCCTATATATACAGTGCCATAGGACGGCAATATATTGATGAGGCGCGCATAGAAACAGCGCAGGGAGATCTTGATACAAGACTCTTTGGTGCTTATGATAAAAAAGATTACCCTGTAAGTACGGGTGAATTTTCTGATGTTTTTCTCAGTAAACCAACAGAAAATGGTACAGAGTTTATTGCCGGATACAGAAAAGCAGAAGGGATCCAGGAGTATAACAATATCAAGACTGGAAATGATGGAGAATTTCGTATTGGCGTCAAAGTGCCTGTTTTTTCATTATTGAATGAAATGAATGAGAGAAAATACAAAATTGATTCTGCGAAGATAAATGCGACAAAGTCGACATTTCATGCGCAAAATAATTTAAGAAATCTCTATGCGCAGATCATGCTCTCCTATTATAAGCTTCTCTATTATCATGAATTGGTCAAGCTTGAAAAAAGATTATATGTAAAAGCAAAAAAGAGGAATGGTTTCATTGAACAAAAGGTCAATGCAGGAGACCTGGCACCTATTGAATTACTCGAATCAGATCAGCAGATAATCAGTCGTGAACAAAGGGTTCTTAGAACAAAACGAAGTTATACACAGGCATTGCAGTCATTTTTGAAATATATGAATATTCCCCAAAATGATTTTGATCAAAAGTATGCATTGCCGACTTTAAAAATGTTAAAGAAAGAAAAGATCATTTTGGAAAGTGCAATGCGTAAAGCCCTGGAGAGTAGACAGGATATTAAGGCATTGGAGTATCAAAGAACAAAGTTGGACCTAGATACTGCCTATAACAGTTTAGATAAATATCCTAAGTTGAACCTTTTTGCCTATGGTGTGCATGATATGGAGTATGGTGAAGGTGTAAAAGTTGGATTACAGTTTGAAATGCCTTTGGAAAGACGAAAGTATGAAGGGAAGAAGGTAGAGATAAAAAAGAGTGTTATCCAACTTGAAGAGGAGAAGAATCGATTGATCCTGGAATTGAAAGCGAATCTAAGTAATTTGATCTATTCATTGGATACTATCAATCAAAACATAGAGCTAGGGCGTAAAGAAACGAAAATAGTTGAGTCACTGGAAAAAATGGAAAACAAAAAGTATGAAGTTGGCTCAAGTGATCTATTCCAGGTTAATCAACGTGAAATACTTACATTGGAAGTGAAAAGAAAACAGCTGGAATACTATCTTAATGCACTGATGGTCCAGCAAGAGATTAAAAGAGAGACAGGAGAGCTTATTCGTACTTTTTAAACTGCTGCAGCCACTCTTTATCTTCTTCACTGAGTGTTCCGACCCTTTCAAGTAGTTTTTTCTTGGTAGCAATAAGATCGTCTATTTCTAGATAAGCTAAAAGAGCGGGATTGATGGTTGTCTCTTCTCTGCCATAAGCGATGAGTTTTTCTATATCTGCTAGTAATTCTTCTTTTGAGTGTTCATTTTCTTTATTCATTCTGTTATACTACCCAAAAAGAAATAATAAAGGATACAGTATGTTAGAAGTAGGAACACAAGTACCAGATTTTTGTTTACCCAACCAGGATGAAGAGGAGATTTGTCTTAGAGATATTAAAGGCAGATGGATAGTACTTTACTTTTACCCAAAAGATAACACTCCGGGTTGTACAACAGAAGCTTGTGATTTTACAGCAGCACTTCCGGACTTTACAGATTTGGATGCCATCATCTTAGGAGTGAGTCCAGACTCACCTGAAAAGCATAGAAAATTTATAGAGAAAAAAGAACTCAAAATTACTTTATTGGCTGATGAAGAGAAAGAATTGTGTAAGACTTTTGGTATCTGGCAGCTTAAAAAATTCATGGGTAAAGAGTATATGGGTGTGGTACGTTCTACATTTATTATAGATCCAGATGGGAAAGTAGCTGCAAACTGGACAAAAGTAAGAGTAAAAGAACATGTGGATGCTGTGAAAGCCAAACTGGAAGAACTACAGGCATAATCTACGATACCATAAAAGGCATCCAAAAGGGTGCCTATGCAAACACCTCCTAAATTTATATTCATTTAAACATCATTTCGGTATAATCGCGCTCCTTATTCTATAAGAGGCTATTGAAGATAGCTTGAATTTGGAAATACTCATGTAGTTATTCCTTGACTGGTTGCGCATTGTGCGTTGATGACTACAGCGGATTAAACCTAGTGATGAAGCATGTGCTTTTAACTGAGCTTTTATGATGAAAGTTCTATTATGATTATATACCAAGGAGAAACTTATGGTAACAATGAAAGACTTACTCGAATGTGGTGTACACTTCGGACACCAAACAAGAAGATGGAATCCAAAAATGAAAAAATTCATTTTCGGTGCAAGAAAGAACATCTATATTATCGACCTTCAAAAAACACTTAGATACTTCAAATATACTTACAATGTTGTAAGAGATGCAGCAGCTGAAGGACAAACTGTACTTTTCGTAGGTACTAAAAAACAAGCTAGACAAGCAGTTAAAGAGCACGCTGAAAGATGTGGTATGCCTTACGTTGCAACTAGATGGTTAGGTGGTATGTTAACAAACTACCCAACAATGAAAAAATCAATCAGAAAACTTGAGATCATCGAGCAAATGGAAGAGACTGGTCAAATCAATCTTCTTACTAAGAAAGAAGCATTAATGCTTAAGAGAAAGAAAGAGAAATTAAGTTCTTACCTCGAAGGTTTCAGACACATGAAAAAACTTCCAGACATGATGTTTGTTGTAGATTCTGTTAAAGAACACATTGCTGTTAAAGAAGCAAGAAGACTTGGTATGAAAGTTGTTGCACCACTTGACACTAACTGTGATCCTGATATGGTTGATTATCCAATTCCAGGAAATGATGATGCTATCCGTTCAATTAACCTTTTCTGTAAAGAAATGGCTGAAGCGATCATCGAAGGTAAAGCTATATATGCTGAAGCAACTGGTGGAGATGTTGAAGAAGCAACAAGTGAAGAAGTAGCAGAAGTTATGGCTGAAGCAGCATCTGAAGAAGAAGTTGCAGCACTTGTAGAAGAGAAAGCAGCACCTAAAGCAGAAAGTAAAGGTGATGATTTAACAAAACTTACAGGTATCGGTAAAGTGGGTAATGAAAAGTTGATTGATGCAGGTATTACTACATATGCACAAATTGCTAAAATGAGTGAAGAAGAAGCTGCAAATTTTAAAGTTAAAGCTGAAGCAATTGCTGAAGCAAAAGAATTAGTATAAGGCATAATAAATGGCAAATTTTGGACCTAAAGATATTAAAAAACTAAGAGAAATGACTGATGCAGGAATGATGGACTGTAAAAAAGCATTGGCTGAATCTGACGGAGACATGGACAAAGCAGTTGCATGGCTTAGAGATCAGGGTATGGGTGCTGCAGCGAAGAAAGCTGGTAAAACAGCTGCTGAAGGTTCTGTCGCTGTTAAAGTTGAAGGTAAAAAAGCAGTGATCGTTGAGATCAACTCGCAAACTGACTTTGTGGCACAAAATGATAAGTTTAAAGCATTGCTTTCAACTGTTGTAAACCATGCATTTGATAACAACCTTGCTGATGCAGATGCGATCAATGCTTCAACGATCAATGGCGAGCCGTTTTCTGAGTATCTTTCTCAGCAAATTGCTACTATCGGTGAAAAACTCGTAGTAAGAAGAGCAGCACTTATTAATGCTGATGAGAACACAGCAGTAAACGGTTACGTTCACTCTAATTCTCAAAATGGTGTAATCATTGAAGCTAAATGTGATTCTGCTGCTACTGCTGAAGCGATGACTCCAGTACTTAAAGAGATCGCAATGCACGCTGCTGCTATGTCACCATCAACACTTTCTTATAAAGATTTTGATGCTGATTTCGTAGCTGAAGAGACTAAAGGTAGAATCATTGCTATCGAAAAAGAGAATGAAGAACTTGTAAGACTTGGTAAAACACTTAAAAATGTTCCTCAGTATATCTCTATGAGTCAATTAACTGAAGAAGTTATGGCTGAAGCAGAAGAAGCACTGAAAGCGGTATTGGCTGCTGAAGGTAAACCAGAGAAGATCTGGGACAAGATCCTTCCAGGTAAGATCGCAAGATTTATCGCTGACAATACAACACTTGACCAAGAGCAGTGTCTTCTTGATCAAAACTTTGTAATGGATGACAGTAAAACAGTTCTTGAATACGTTCAAGAAAAAGCAAAAGCAGCCGGTGGTTCAGCTAACATCGTACATTTTGTAAGACTTGAAGTTGGTGAAGGAATTGAAGTAGCAGAAGAAGATTTTGCTGCTGAAGTTGCTGCACAAATGGGATAAGGGTCTCCCCTTATTCTTTCTTTCTATCCAAACAGTTGTTTGGATAGGTTCTTAAATTTTTCCTTTTTTTCTCAATATACCCATTACATTTTTATGTTAAAATATGCCAAATAATTTAAAGGCAACAGATGTCCCAATCTTTATTGGAAGCGAAAAATATTTCTCACAGTTTTGATACTCTTTTATTTCATGATGTCAATTTTTCTTTAAAACCATCTCAGAGTGCAGCTATCATTGGCCGAAGCGGTTGTGGAAAGTCTACACTTTTACATATATTTTCAACTTTTATTAAACCTGATGAAGGCAGTGTAACACTTTTAGGAAAAGACCTTTACAGCCTTGATGATAAGACCATTGAGGCACTACGCCGTTATGATATAGGGATCATATTTCAGTTTCATTACCTGTTTAAAGGTATGACAGCAATGGAAAATGTCGAAGTGGCCAGTATGTTAAGTGCTGAGAAGATCGATGATACCATACTTGAAAAGTTAGAGATAAAAGAACTCATGAAACAAAAGATAGGTGAACTCTCAGGTGGACAGCAACAGCGTGTCTCTATAGCCAGGGTTTTAAGCAAAAACCCTCGTATCATCTTTGCAGATGAACCTACAGGAAACTTAGACAAAGAGACTGCAGAGCTTGTGATGGATGTCCTGATGGACTACATTAAAGAGACAGGTGCCGGACTCTTACTAGTGACCCATGATGAGACTATGGAAGCACGTTGTGATGTTGCTTATAAGATCGAAGATAAAATACTGAAGGAGAAAGTATGAATATAGATCTAATGAATGTACTGTATACAACCTCTATGATTATTTTGGCTTTTGTCGCAGCCATAGTAATCACAAAAACGATTTCTAAATATACAAAAAAAGAGGATGAAGAGCAAGAGTAGCTAGAACGACTTTTGATCTCTACTTCGCTTGAGCGATAAGTACACCCTCTAGCAATTTATCTATATCCCCATCAAGTATAGCATCTACATTCGTAAAGGCCTGGTTGGACCTGGTGTCTTTGACCTGTTGGTAGGGTTGCATGACGTAAGAGCGTATCTGGTGTCCCCAACCTATATCTGATTTTTCTACACCATCCAAGGCAGCTTGTTTTTTAGCCATTTCATACTCATAAAGACGAGATTTGAGCATCTTCATGGCTGCAGCTTTATTTTTATGCTGGCTTCTGTCATTTTGACATTGTACGATGATGTTTGTTTCGATGTGAGTGAGACGGATAGCTGATTCTGTTTTGTTGACATGTTGTCCGCCTGCACCTGAAGCACGGTAGGTGTCTACACGTATGTCTTTGTCTTCAATGACAATGTCTATATCATCATCTACTTCAGGTGAAACCATCACTGAAGAAAATGAAGTGTGACGTTTGGCATTGGAATCAAAAGGAGAGATACGTACAAGTCTATGAATGCCGTTCTCCACTTTGAGGTAGCCATAGGCATTTTCACCCTTGATGATGAAAGAGACATCTTTGATACCTGCTTCTTCTCCAGCCTGATAGTCAAGTCCTTCGACTTTAAAGCCATGTCTCTCTGCCCAACGCAAATACATACGATAGAGCATACTTGCCCAGTCCTGCGATTCAGTTCCACCAGCTCCTGGGTGTATAGAGACGATGGCATTGGCACCGTCATGTTCTCCACTGAGCATCATCTGTACTTCTAGTGCATTAGTACTTTCCTGTAAGTTCTCTGCATCTTCATAAAGCATCTCCAAGGTCTCTTCATCATTTTCTGCTTTAGAGAGTTCAAAATATTCACTGGCATCATGTACGGCATCATAGGCATTGTTGTACGTAGCAAGAATACGCTCTGCTTTGGTTTTCTCTTGAGAAATTTTTCCGGCATTGGCTGCATCGTTCCAAAAGTCAGCATCTTGCTGCATCTCTTCTATCTCTTTTAGTCTCTCTTGCAAGACCTCAGGCTTTACAATATTTTTAATATTATCCATTTTGATAGTAAGTGATTTGAGTAATTCGCTGTATTCGTATGCATCCATAGTAAAAACCTAGTGTAATTTTGATATGATTTTATCAAAATATAGCGAAATATGAGGTTAGAGATGGTTATCGTTCGGACAATAGAAGCTTTACAGGAAGCAAAAAATGCATTATCGGGTTCAATAGGTTTTGTGCCTACGATGGGAGCACTACATAAAGGACATCTTTCACTCATACAACAAGCCAAAAAAGAGAATGAGCATCTCGTCGTTTCTATTTTTGTCAATCCTACACAGTTTTTAGAAGGCGAAGACTTAGATGCGTACCCTCGTAAAGAAGAAGCAGATACAAAGATATGTGAATTGGCAGGTGTCGATATACTCTTTATGCCTACCATAGATGCTATGTACGAAGATGATGAACTCTGCATAGGGGCACCTGCAATTCGTGGGTACATTTTGGAAGGCGAAAAACGTCCTGGACATTTTGACGGTATGCTGCAAGTGGTGATGAAGCTGCTTAACCTCAGTGGTGCTACTAATGCTTACTTTGGGAAAAAAGATGCGCAGCAGTTGGCACTCATCATGCAGATGGTTAAAAATTATTTTATGGATGTAAATATCATTCCCTGTGAGATCATACGAGATGAGAATGGTTTGGCTTTAAGTAGTCGTAATGTCTACTTGAAAGGTGAAGAAAAAACACGTGCAATCTCTCTTGCACGCTCACTCAAACGAGCAACTAAAATGGTCATGGCAGGAGAACTCAATGTCGAATTGATCAAAAAAGAGATGTTAAGTGTACTTGAAGAGACAGATCAGGTTGAATATGTGGCTATAGTAGACAGAGAATTTAATGCACTTGATAGTGTAGAGATAGGCAATACGATCATTCTTGTTGCAGCATGGGTAGGAAAGCCTAGATTGATCGATAATTTGTGGATCTAAAACAGATCTTCAAAAAGTTCATGTGTTGATTTATCTTTCGCAGGCTTTGTATTGACTGGTTTAGGGTCAGGTTTTGGTTCAAGTTTAAAAAGTTCTTTTACCGAAGGTGTCGGTTTTTTTACTGGCTTTACTGTCACTTTTTTCTTTTTTTCTTTTTGTGGTACGGTTGGTTCATGTATGATCTTTGGCGGGCTTTTTGGTTCCACTTTGATTTCGGGACTGGCTACTTCCAATCCGCCTTCAGGTTTAAGGTAATCAAGTTCTACAAGTATATCAAGCATTCTTCTAAATGTCGGTACAGCTGATTGTGATGCGAAGTATTTATAGCGTTTTTTAGCACGTATTACCATAGCTCCGATCGTATATTTATGCCCTTCTTTATCGTTGGCAAAGCCATAAAAGCTACTATGATACTCTCTCACATAGCGACCTTTTTTAGCGATGTGAGCCGTTCCTGTTTTCCCACCTACTTCTAACCCTGGATACTGTGCTGCAACACCGGTACCGCGTTTGACTACTTCTAAAAGAATATCATGTATTTGGTTAGCAGCTTTTTTGCTAACGGCTTGCATATTTCCGATTTTAGGAGGAAGGGTATAGTGCTTACCTTTTGCATCTTGCAAGTAATCTACCAAACGAGGAGTCACGGCTAAACCATCATTATTGAAAGCGGAGTAAGCTTTCATCAGTTGGGTAAAAGTGACCATCATACCATAGCCAAATGAAGAGTTTGCTCTATGCATTTTATGATTAAGCAACCTAAGTGGTTTAAGAGAACCTGGCAGATCACGTGAGAGGTCTATCCCTGTCTTTTGGGCGAGACCAAATTTGAGTAAACCTTCTCTAAACTCTTTGCCTGTAAGTAGCCATGAGATTTGAGACGTACCGATGTTGGAAGAGTGCACAATGATATCCGTTACAGGGATAGACTCAAAATAATCATCATCACTTACACTTTGACCACCTGTAATATCAAATTTTTTATATCCTGTCTTAAACCATGTGTCAGGGGTGATTCTCTTTTTATCAAGTGCAAGTGCGACTGTAAGAGGTTTAAGTACTGAACCGGCCTCATAAGGGTACTCTGTAAATTTTGGTACGAGTGCAGCGATATCTTTTTGTCTAATGTGCGAAGGGTCATAACGTTCAGAACTTGCCAAACTCAGTACTTTACCGGTTTCACTCTCCATGATACCTACGATGATCTCATCAGCATCAATGCTGAGTTTCATTTGATCGATCATGAGTTCAACACGTCTTTGCAAAGCAAGAGGAATGTTGAGATGTAGATCCAATCCGTCTACACGTTGTATCTTGATACTGTTTTTGTCATGGATGACTGCACCAACCACATCACGTTTACCCTGAAAGTATCCATTTTTCTTAGATGTAATATGTTTTTCGTATGCCCGTTCAAGACCTTTTTTCCCTGATGGACGGGTGTATTTGCCATCACTTTTATCACCTACATAGCCCAATATGGGACTTAAAACATCACCAAGTGGAAAGCGTCTGCTCTCTCCATTCTCGATAATATCCAAACCATAGACAACCTCTATACCACTACGGGTTTTGATAGACTGAAAGACATCTAGTTTTCGTAATTTATAAGCGAGTGATTTGAGCTGCATAGCGGAGCGCGCATTAATGGTTTTAGAGAGGACAATATTGCCTTTTATCTCTTTGCCTTTACGATTTTTAAATCTTTTAAGAATCTTTTTCTCAGGGATACCGCTATAGATACTAAAGAGTTTGACAAAAAGTGCTTTTTTCTCAGGATCTATACTCGCACCACGTACCACTGCTTGATAGGTTTTTTCTGAACTGCTGAGTGTATAATCATCTGCAGAGATGATAGCTCCGCGAAATGAACGGTCATGAATAGTAGAGTTATGGCTGGGAATACGTCTGTCTGAAGAGATGGTCTTCAGAACTGAAAATAAGAAAATACCCATGGCAAGCAGTAAGAGTAAAAAAAGAAAAGAAATTTTGTTCTTTCTTTGATGTATTGCTTTATTTTGTATTTCTTTATTCATATTTCCCTCTTATAGAGTGTAATTTTATCAAAGTTATCTGTTAAATTTGATAAAATACTAATTAATAAATAAAAGAGAATACAATATGATAGACAAACCCCTTTTAGCTGGTGTCATGATACTTTTGACACTTTCTCTGGTAATGAGTTATTCTCTCTCTACCTATACGGTTGTACATTTTAATTATGCAGACTTCCACTTTTTTATACGACAAAGTATGGCTATTTTTATAGGGTTTGTCACGATGGTATTTTTAAGTAAAATGGATCCTGACAAATGGTTTTCAAGAATAGGGTTGTCACTATTTGTCCTCTTTTTTATTTTAATGATAGCAATGCAGTTTTTACCTTCTTCTCTAGTAAATGCAGTAGGGGGTGCTAAAAGATGGATACGTGTAGGACCGATGTCGATTGCACCTGTGGAATTCTTTAAAGTGGGGTTCATCTTCTTTTTAGCATGGAGTTTCTCACGTAAATTACTCAACAAAACAAAAATGAAATTTTGGGAAGAAGTACGCGCCTTTGCGCCTTATATTTTTGTCTTTCTTGTAGCAGTTGTGATTATCGCTGTCTTTCAAAAAGATTTAGGTCAAGTGGTGGTTCTGGGTGCGACATTGATGGTATTGTTTTTGTTTATAGGGAGTTCAAAGAAATTCTTTTTCACACTGCTTTCAGGTGGTTTTTTGGCCTTTATTGGGCTTATCTTCTTTGCTCCTCACCGTATGGCACGGATAAAAAGTTGGTGGGGAACTGTGCAAGATAATATACTTTCACTCTTCCCATTTGAATCAGTCCAAAACCTTCGTATAGAAGCAGGGAAAGAGCCTTATCAGATATCTAACTCCCTTAATGCTATTCATAATGGCGGTTTTTTTGGACAAGGCCTGGGCAATGGTCAGTTTAAATTGGGCTATTTAAGTGAAGTACATACAGACTTTATTTTGGCAGGTATCACAGAAGAGTTAGGGCTTTTAGGACTTACCTTAGTCACGTTTACCATGTTATTTATTGTATTTCGTATTTTCAAGATCGCTTCAAAAGTGAAAAATCCTATGTATTATCTCTTCTCTATAGGTGTAGGATTGTTGATCGCATTGGCATTTATTCTTAACTCTTATGGTATCTCAGGTATTACTCCGATTAAAGGAATTGCTGTACCGTTTTTAAGCTATGGTGGTTCACATATATGGGCTTCTTGTATCGCTATAGGTATGGTGTTGATGGTTTCTAAAAAAGTACCAAGAGACAGTAAAGGACGCATAAAATGAGTATCGTGATGACAGGTGGTGGTACAGGCGGACATTTGGCCATCATCAAAGCAGTGAAAGAGCACTTGAAGGATGAAGAACTTGTTTATATTGGTTCAACTAAAGGACAAGATAAACAGTGGTTTGAAAATGATGATGACTTTGCATACAAATACTTTTTTGAGACACGTGGTGTCGTCAACCAGGGTGCCTTAGGTAAAGTTAAATCACTTTTTATGATGTTCAAAGCAACGATGAAAGCTATTAGACTTTTACGAAAACATAAGGCCAAAGTGGTTTTTTCTGTAGGTGGCTTCTCTGCTGCTGCCACAGCATTTGCAGCGAAGATCTTACGTATTCCTCTAGTGATTCATGAACAAAATGCAGCACTTGGTTCACTCAATAAACTACTCAAGTCTCATGCCACAGCATTCATTTCATCGTATCTGGAAGAGAGTCCTATCAAAGCGTATCCAATTAAACAAATATTTTTTGAGAATGCCCGTAAAAGAGACAAGGTTCATACGATTATCTTTCTTGGCGGATCACAAGGAGCAAAGGCTATCAACACACTAGCTTTACAGATAGCACCAAAACTGAAGGAAAAAGGGATTAAGATCATCCATCAAGCGGGGCAAAATAACATCGATGAGGTCCAAAAAGCGTATGATGAGCTAGGTATAGAAGCTGAAGTCTTTGGTTTTACAGATAAACTGGCAGACTATATGAATGAAGCAGACTTTGCGATAGCACGCTCAGGTGCTTCAACACTATGGGAACTTTCTGCTACGGCTGTACCTACACTGTATATCCCTTATCCTTATGCTGCAAGTGACCATCAGTTTCATAATGCACAGTTTTTAGTAGAAAAAGATCTTGCATGGATCATGAGAGAAAATGAGATAGATACCGAAAAAGTCTTGGCACTACTGGATGAAGATCTGGCAGATAAAAGCAGAGGACTTATGGAGATTGTTGAAAAAAATGGTAGTGAGAAAATAGCTAGGCTATTGACACAAATCTAACACAATTATGATGTATAGTTTTTTAAATTAAAAGTAAAAGGGTTTATTGTGAAAAAGTTTATGATGTTGATACTATCGGTAGTATCTGTCGTGGCATTGAGTGGCTGTGGTGGTGGAAGTGATGATGGACCAAGACCAGAAACATATTTTATTACAGATGGTTTTGGTAATGGTGTAAGTGGTATCATTTATCATTGTGATAGTGGCTTAAGTGGTGTAACTAATTTTGAAGGTGCTTTTACATTTGATATTGTTGGAGATAATTGTAATTTTGATTTAGTAACAAACGGTATTGTAGAT
>CALDBH010000073.1 GCA_937938065.1 uncultured Sulfurovum sp.
CACACATTATAAAGCGGGTAATCAGTCTCTGTTGTTTCTGCCTACACGAGGAAACTTTAAATACCTTTATTGTGAGAGTTGTGGAAAAACGCATCTTTGTCCCTACTGTTCCGTAGGGATGGCGTTACATAGAAAACACAGACATTTAAAATGTCACTACTGTAACTTTACAGAAGCTATACGAGATACTTGTACTAACTGTGGACACACACCATTGAAGAGTGAACGTATGGGAACAGTAGAAGCCATAGAAGTCATTTCTGAAGCTATAGAAGGTATACAGGTTGAACAGTTTGACAAAGACAGTATCACAACGGCTAAAAAACTGAAAGAAGCGTTGAGTCGTTTTGAGACTGGCGAGAGTCAACTTCTGTTAGGAACACAGATGCTGAGTAAAGGCCATGATTATGCAAACATTACGCTTAGTATCATCATGGGGCTTGATTACATTTTAGGACTGGCTGACTATAGGGCACGTGAAAGAGCGATGTCTTTACTTTTTCAAATTGCAGGGCGAAGTGGTCGTGCACAGGCAGCAGAAGTCATAGTGCAGACAGGTGATCCTGAGTTTTTTCAAACCTATTTGGCTGACTATGAACTTTTTATTAAAGATGAACTGGCATTTTTAGAGATGGCAGACTATCCGCCTTTTGCTTCACTGGCACGTATACTGATTGCACATAAAGATGAGAAAAAAGCAAGTAAGATCACACTTGATACCGTGACGAAACTCAAAGCCTTTCAAGATGTGGAAATTGTGGGACATGGTAAAGCACCAGTAGAGCGAATAGCCGATAAATACAGGTTTAATATTCTCTTGAGAGCGAAGAACAGAGTGCCTTTGCTCAAAGCTTTACATCGTGTAGATTGTAGAGAGATAGAGATAGATTTTGACCCGGTTGAATTCTCTTAATATCCGTTGTAGTTTGTTTGGGTAAAATAAGAGAATTATAGAAAAGGCAAACCGTGAAAGAAAGAGTTAAAACAAAAAAAATCTATGTGGGTGATGTAGCAGTAGGCGGTGATGCACCTATCTCTGTGCAGTCTATGACGTACAGTGATACCCATAACGTAGCAGCTACAGTAGAACAGATAAACCGTCTGCATTTCGCTGGGGCGGATATGGTACGTGTTGCTGTTCCAGAGATGCAGGATGCACTTGCACTTAAAGCCATCAAAGAGCAGATCTCTTTACCTCTCATTGCAGATATACACTTTAACTATAAGCTTGCACTAGAAGCAGCAAAATGGGTAGACTGTATACGTCTTAACCCTGGAAATATCGGTGAGAAATCACGAATTAAAGAGATTGTGAAAGCCTGTCAAGATAGAAACTTACCTATACGTATAGGGGTAAATGCCGGTTCATTGGAAAAAGAGTTTGATCAAAAGTATGGTGCAACAGCTGAGGGTATGGTCGCATCTGCAGAGTACAACATTAAATTCTTGGAAGACCTAGGTTTTACAGATATAAAAGTGTCACTCAAAGCCTCTGACGTAGATAGAACAGTTGATGCCTACAGAATGTTACGACCTAAAAATGACTATCCTTTTCACCTAGGTGTAACGGAAGCAGGCACTATTTTCCATGCGACGATAAAATCTGCCATAGGTTTAGGTGCTTTACTGCTTGACGGTATAGGTGATACGATGCGTGTTTCCATTACCGGTGAACTTGAAGAAGAGATCAAAGTAGGAAAAGCCATACTCAAAGACAGTGGCAGGATGAAAGAAGGACTGAACATCATCTCTTGTCCTACCTGTGGACGGATAGAGGCTGATTTAGTAACGGCAGTAGCTGAAGTAGAAAGACGAACGGCACACATCAAAACACCTATGGATGTCTCTGTGATGGGATGTGTGGTCAATGCTATAGGTGAAGCCAAACATGCTGATGTTGCCATAGCATATGGTAAAGGTGCAGGGCTGGTAATGCTTAAAGGGGAAGTGGTTGCCAGACTTCCTGAAGAAGACTTGGTCGAGAGATTTGTGCAAGAAGTAGAGAAATTTGCAGAGGATAATAAATAATGGAAAACATGTACAACCTGAACATAGAGAGAGCAGTACTATCTGCCGTTATCTTTGATCCTGAAACGTATGAAGAGATTGCCGCGAAGCTAAAGCCGCATGACTTTTACTTGCCTTTTCATCAGCATGTTTTTGCTGCGATGGAAGAACTCAGTGTAGAAGAGAAACCATTGGATGATGAGTTTTTACGTTCAAAACTTAATTCCATGGGTAAGTTTGATGAAGTAGCGATGCTTGACTTGCTTTCAGCAAACCCGATCACCAATACAGCAGCTTACCTCAAAGAGATCAAAGCAAAGTCAAGTAAAAGGGCTTTGGCTACACTTGCCACAGAGATCAAGAAAGTCACCATAGAAGATGATCTTCCTGCTGAAGATGTGATGAACCTGGTAGAGAAAAAGCTCTATGAAATTACACAAAACTCAACATCAGATGACTTTAGAGAATCAAAAGAGATCACTTTAGCGATGATGGCTGAGATAGAACGTCTAAAGGCGCTTGGAAACTCTAAACTTATCGGTACAGATACAGGATTTAGAAACCTTAATGACAAAACCTCAGGATTTGGTAAAGGGGACTTGGTGATCATCGCAGCACGTCCGGCCATGGGGAAAACGGCATTTGTACTTAACATGGCACTTAAAGCCATAGAGCGTAATGAAGGGGTGGCTTTTTTCTCACTGGAAATGCCGGCTGAACAGCTTATGCTTAGACTGCTTTCAGCCAAAACCTCTATACCGCTTCAGGCATTGAGAGTCGGTGATCTTAAAGATGAACAATGGAGTGATCTTTCTGCTGCGACACAGGATCTTGCTTCGAAAAAACTTTTTGTGGATGACGGTGGGTATGCAACCATCCACCATGTGCGATCTAAGCTTCGTAAACTTAAAGGGCAACACCCTGAAATCTCTGTGGCTATCATAGATTACTTGCAACTTATGAGTGGTGAGGGTAAAGAAGGAAGACAACAAGAAGTCTCTGAAATCTCAAGAGGGCTTAAACAGTTAGCCAGAGAACTGCAGATACCTATCATAGCACTCTCTCAGCTTAACCGTGGGGTAGAAAGCAGGGACAATAAA
>CALDBH010000074.1 GCA_937938065.1 uncultured Sulfurovum sp.
GGGGAAAGTTACAAAATACTATCTTCGAGAACTTTGTAAAAACTCAAAATCCTTTTGGGACTTTATAGATAATAACCCTTACATTGAACGTTCAGATATTCATCTTGATAAAATTTGTCAAATTTTCAAAGAATATGGAGAGAATATCAGTATAGAACGATTAGTAAGAGAAACGTTTAACGAACATGGTGTAAAAGCTTAATCTTTAACCCTATATATCACTGCATACATCAAAGGTACATAATAAAGATTTAAAATAGTCGCCCAAGCGATACCAAAGCCAAGACTGATAGCCATAGGCTGTAAAATGAGTGCTTGTCCTGACGCAAAGAACATTAATGTAAATAACCCTAATATCGTTGTAATAGATGTCAATAAAATAGGACGAAGTCTCTGTATTGCTCCTACTAATACTTCTTCTTGATTCTTACCTTTTCTGATTACAGAAAGCATGATCAGACCATCATTTACCACAACACCTGCAAGACCGATAATACCCATTACACCTGGCATCGTTAGGTTCAGTCCAAGTACATACTGACCAAACAGTGCCCCAACGATAGAAAGTGGGATTGTAGAGACAATGATCAAAGGCATGATCAAAGAGTTAAACATCCATACTAAAGTGATAAAGATTAAAAAGATCGCTATCATCGCTGCTTGAGTCATCTCTTTTTGCATCTTTTTATTCTCTTTCTCTTCTCCTTTAATAATCACCGTAACATCCTCTTTTTCCATCTCTTCAAGCAGCGGTTTTATCTCTTTCATGACATCAGTTGCCAGTACTTTTTTACTATCTACCCTTGCAGTGACAGTACGTACTCTTTGCGAATCTTCTTTAAAAATCTTAATATAACTACGCTGGTAGTTAAAATCACAAATATCTCTTAGATTTACCATTTGTGTTTTATCAGGTGTTGGCAATGTCACATTATGTAATTTAAGGTTTGCATCTTTATCTGGATTTTCTATTCGTATTCTGATAAGCCCTGTATCATTGAACATTTTTCCGTATTCTGCTTTAAGCAATGAACCTTTAAGCACTGAGGTAACATAGGCCTCACTAAAGCCAAGTTGCTGTCCATATTCATTCACACGTAACTTAAGTTCTTTAACTCCCTCTTTTGCATTATCTGCAATATCTTTTACGCCATCGATACTTGAAAGTTTTTCTTTAAAGCGCTTTAGTACATTTAACATCTTTTCATTGGATGTAGTTGCAAACCCGATCTCTATATCGTTACCCACTATACCTGCTTGAGGGGCATAGACATTCAGCTCTGTAAAAATCTTCTCACCAGTACTGCTTTTCATGGTTTCATAATGTGTAAATATCTCTTTTTGAATAGTTTCTACAATATCCTGTGCTTTACGTTGACGGATCATATCACTACCGTCATACTCCAATGAAAAGACTGGACTGATATACTTGTCAAAAAAGTTTTCAGGTGCTTTTTCATGCAGGTTTACAAAAATTTGGAAAAGATTATCGCCTGTCTCAAACTCCTGCTTTGCATCAAGGTTTATACCTATAACTGAGGTTACCGAAGAGAGATCACTGTCATCAATCTTTTCCAAGATCTCTTTTTCTATGGCCGTGACATAGACCTCTGTATATTCAAGTTCATTATTCACATCGATTTTCCCATTTATGTAGATCTGTGTGGTATCAAATTCAGGAAAAAGCTTGAATTTTGTAAGCTTTAACATCCCTGCGGTAGCCAAAATAATAAAGGTAACCAAAAGTAAAAGACTTCGTTTTTTATACGTTAAAAGTGTTCCTAAAATACGTCTATACAATTTATTTATTATTACCCAAAAATTGTTTTCACTATGTTCTCTTTCTACTTTACCTATACTAAAAAACTCTTTGGCGTGCAGTGGCAAGAAATAAAATGCTTCAAAAAATGAACTCACCAGCAAGATACTTATCATGACAGGGAGTACTTTCATAAATACACCCATCTCTCCACTCATGATCAAGAGCGGTAAAAAAGCAAATACAGTTGTCAATGTTGCCGTAAGTACTGCAGGAAACATTTCAATAGCACCTTCTATAGCAGCATCTCTGGGACTCTTCCCTAACTCAATATGTCTATAGATATTCTCCCCGACAACGATCGCTTCATCCACTATCATACCTAGAGCGATCAGTGCACCTAAAAGTGTGAGCATATTCAGACTGTATCCCATCAGGTCAGCACCGATAAGTGTGATCATAAAACTTGCAGGAATACCAATAGCAACAACAAATGCAATACGATAATTCACACTTAAAAAAAGTGCCAAAAATACAAGTATAAGTCCAAATAAAATATTTGAAGAAACCAAATTCAACCTGTTTTTGATCCAAACTGATGTATCCGTATAGGCTTCAAATGTGATATCAGGATACTCTTTAGCAAACGCTTTTAGATCTTCTCTAATTTGTTTACTCAAGGCAATAGCATTACCATCTTCTGTTTTATTAATGTTGAGGCTAACATTTCTTATACTGTTAAAATGAGAGAGTTCACCGCGATCACCCAATCCAAATTTCACGGTAGCTATATCACCTATTCGTATACGTTGATTACCTACCTTGATAAGTGTAATTTCTACTTTGTTTGCACTTTTCTCACCATTGATCGTAGAGATATAGAGATGATTTCCCTGCTGTTTCAAAGTACCAATAGGGAAAATAGAACTTAAATTGGCAATGGCCTGATAGACACTGTCTTTAGCCAGTCCATACGCATTGATCTTTTCATCATTGATCTGTACCAAGACCTCATCATCGACATCACCATAGACCGTAAGCCCACTAAGTTCCTGATAACGGCTTAGATCACTTTTTAGCTCATTACCTATGTCAAGCAGTGTTCTTGTTGTTACATCTCCAGAGATGGCAACAATAAGCAGTGGAAAATCTTTTTGTACAAGCTTTGCAGTAGGCTCATTCATATCTGTCGGGAGATCACGTCGGACATTTGAGATAACATCTTTTACATCATCAAGTGTTCTACTTTTATCACTTCCTTCTTTTATGTTAGCCTTTATAATGAAGGAGCCATTTTGGATCATTGTTTCTAAAGATTCTATCTCAGATATATTCTTCAGATCATCCTCAATGGTCTTTACAACCATTTTATCTAGTACATCTGCACTACTTCCTGCATAACCACCCTGCACAGTGATCTTATCAAGTGCAGAAGGAGGGAAAATTTCTTTAGGAATATTTTGATAAGCAAATATAGAGAGGAATATCATAAAGGCCATCAAAATATGGTTGATAATGGGCTTATCTACTGCAAAACTAATAAAACTACGTATCATTAGTTTTCCTGTATGGCAAAAATAGTATCAGTTACCCTGTTTTTAAATTTTAACGCCTCTACACTCTGTTCAAGCATGACCTTTTCTGCTTTCAGTGCAGCAACCTCTCTTTTCATTTTGTTTACAACTTTACTCTCATAATAAATTTGATTACTCAAATAGATCTTGATCGTTGTCAGGATCAAAACAATGGTTACAGACATCAATATGACCATTGCCATACCAAAGGTAATACCATTAGGCTTCGATTTTTTCTTTTTACTTGCCATGATCACTGTCTTTTTTAAATCTGAAACTTCTCAGTTTTGCAGATCTGCTTCGAGGATTTACTTTGAGTTCCGCTTTGGTTGCCGTTACAGGTTTAGAAGAAAACGCTTTACCCAAAGCATGGTTTTTACCACAGGTACAACGCATTGCCTGAGGGTCACAAATGCAAGATTGTCCCCATTTTTTGAATCGGTTCTTGACCAAACGGTCTTCCAGTGAGTGAAAAGAGATGAGAGAAACGACTTCCCCCTTCACATGTTTTTGCTCTAAAGCATCAAGTAATCCTTCTATTTCACCCAGTTCATTGTTCACTTCGATACGAATGGCTTGAAACATCAAAGTTGCAGGATGTATCTTTCCTCCTGCAGGTATAACCGTTTTGGCGATCTCACTTAACTCTTTGGCTGAGTTAATAGGTGCCTGTGCTCTTGCTTCCACTACAGCCGATGCCAGTTTTTTAAATGAACGTACTTCACCATAAGTGTCAAAAATGTATTCCAGTTTTTCTTTAGGGTACTCATTCACCACTTCATAAGCAGAGAGTGCTGAGGATGCATCCATACGCATATCCAGCGTTTCAGAAGTAAAAGAAAAACCTCTATCTTGTTTGTCCAGTTGTAAAGAGGAGACCCCAAAGTCTGCCAACACCGCTACAATAGGGCTTTCTTTTAATGTAGGAAACACTGTTGCAAAAGTACCTTTATAAAGTGTACTGCGTCCCTCAAAAGGTTCTAAACGTTTTTTAGAAAAGGCCAATGCTTCATCGTCTCTGTCAATTCCTATATGTTTCAAACCCTCATATTTGGCTAAAATTTCAGAACTATGCCCTGCATATCCAAGCGTACAATCAACAAAGTAACCTTCACCAACATCTTTAAAGCTTTCCAGTACCTCATCTAAAAGTACAGGTATATGAGGTGTTTCCACATGTTTCCTTCATTGCATAATATATGAATTATTTTAATGATATAATAGCGAAATATTCCTAACTAAAGGTTACCCAAATGGTAGACAAGCATCTCATCGAAGACATTAAACATGTTTCACTCTCTCTGTTTAACAAAAACTTCTTTGGTGTCTATCATGGCTCCATCTCAGCAAGAGTCAGCAGCAGTGGATTTATCATCAACTCTAAAGATACGATCTTGGATGAAGTTACAGGAGAGTCACTTGTAAAGCTTGATTGTCAAAAAAGAGATTATCGCTGGAGTATGGCAAATTCAGATGTGCACATACATGAACATATTTATGAGACCATCCCCAATGCAAAATATGTCTGCTATACCATGCCTCCATACGCGACTGCATATTCACTCAAACATGGTAAAGTTTCTCCACAAGACTACTATGGAAAACAAATCCTCGGTGAGGTCATCGTATATGATCCCAAAAACATAGACGACTGGCTGGAACGTGCACCATACGAGATTCCACAGTTTTTTCAAAAACATGACACACACCTGCTTCTTATCAAAGGTTTTGGGCTCATCTCTTATGACAGGGACATCACAGAAATGGCAAAGAAAATTTCCATTTTAGAAAACTCTTGCAGGCTGTTGGCATTATCTGCAAATATTTAAAATATATCTTTATATTATAATCAAAAATAACTGTTAGTATGTGTCAACACTTCTGTAAAGCATACTTTTGTTATACTCCTCCAAATATAATCTAACACAGGATACCTGATATGAATCAGACAAAGAAAAGATTAAGTATCATTAATCATGCCATTTCCATCACTGATGTTGAGACCATACAGCTTCAGGTTTTAAAGTTGGCACTGCTTAAAACAGATGAGAAAATACAAGAAATCGTTACAGCGGTTCAGGCAGAAAACTATGCACAGGCACAAGGGCTGATTAACCAATATATAGAAACGCCTACCGACAACATCCTTCAAAGAACTTCACAAAAAGCGCAAGCAGCTATGGCAGAAGAAGATCAAGCCATTATAGATGAGTTTGATCTTTTTGTCACATCAAGTACAGCTGAAAAACCTCAAGAGATCGATATTAATGATTTTCTTCTTGATGAACTTCCAGTCAGAACAAAAGTTGAAACAAAAAAAGTAGCCCATAGTGATTTTGATGCCCTGCTAAATATTGACATTGATAATGTACTGACTGACAACATTGAAATGGATGTTGCACACACGTCCAAAGATACATTCTTTGACTCTTCGGAAGAAAAGAACATACAGGACATAGGTACCTCTCA
>CALDBH010000075.1 GCA_937938065.1 uncultured Sulfurovum sp.
ATTCCCATCAGGATGAATATCCCCATGTTTTCTGTCGACACTTTTTGGCTTGTTGATAAGCTTTACTTGATGCGAAAGATTTAAAAAAGTTTTAGTATTGGGCATCGTTTTAGGATTGCCGGAACGATTGATAATAGGAGGGAGCCAACCAATCTCAAGCTGTCCTCCATTCATGATTATTCCATCTGCATTTCTCATTTTACTGATAAGTGAAGGACGGGGGATGATAAAGTGAGGATCCCACTTACCTTTTGCTAAAACCGTTACCTTGACTTCTTCACCACCTATCGTCTTTGTCAATGCACCTATATAGGGATAACTCACCGCTATATTAAGTTCAGCGAACAAAGACAAAGGTAGAAGTGTCAGTAAAGCAAGTATCTTTTTCATATTAGAAAGAGTGTGCCGCATGCGCACCGATAGCAATATTTGCCTGTAACATAATTGTATCTAGGTTCTGTCTTAAACCATCTTCGTCATACATTGCTTCATTACGATTATACTGAAGTCTAAAACGTGCAAATTCGCTCGTATGGTATTCGATCATAGCAGAGTACTTATTGAAATCATCAACTTCATTCATATCGACACCATCCTTTGTAATATCATTTTGGTAGATTGTATCATATCTTACACCCATTCGCCAATTCTTGTCATGTGTATAGATCAGCTGAGAATAAAGCCCACTCTGTTCTTTATTTATACTTGGAGTTGTTTGGATGTTTGTTATGTCATTAGGATCTAAATTATATTGCGTACCATCCATCTCTCTGCTTAACCATTCAGTTTGCCATTTTATAGAGCTGTATGAGTCAATAGCGTGAAGAACTACAAGATCTGCGCCATAAAGCTTGCTATCGCCATTAAATACATGAGGATCTTCATGGTCATCACTATGGTCTAGCATTGAATCTCCCTGTGCATACGAGAGTCCACCAAAAATGGTAGTATCTCCAAAATCATGAGATGTTTTTACATAACCTACATAAAGAGATGGTGCGTTTGAACCCTCTATAATTGCTTCACCTTCATCATCCTTATATGACTCATTTCCAAACATCTGTTCGTTCTCACCTTGAAGTACCTCAACCCCTGCCATGAGATAAAATGGTGTTGGTGCTGTCCATTGGGCCTGAGCACCCAATTCGTTGATTCCATGCGTTCCCAAAAATGATTCATAGACGAGTGGCATATCTCCAAAATCCCAATAGTGATGATGTTGTGCATTGATATATCCGAAATTTGAGAGAAGTTTACCACCTCTTAATCTTAGTCCATTTCCCAACGCTGTCGTGGTAAAATAGGCCTCCTCTACTTCAACACCATGTTCACTGAAGTGAAAAGTAGCATCCATACTGAAAAATGGATCCACACTGCTTGAAAGTATCAGCTCCGCATAGTTAAAATTAAATCCCTGCTTTGCATTATATGTAGCCTCGTTACTACCACCGTGTGCATGCTCTGCATAGAGACCATGTGCTATACCAGGAAGTCCGAGATGAGACAATTCGTCGTCGTTTATACTACGATTTACATAAGAAAAATCCGTAATAAGCGAAATATCCGGAATATATTTTGAACTGTCAAAAGTTCTTTTGTCTGCCTCTAAAAGTTGTGCAATATCACCGTATGCAAATCCTGCACAAAGCATGCTTGTTAATACTATTTTTTTCATAGTGTATTATCCTTTAATTATTAATATTTTTGTTTTTGAAAATGGTTTGTTTTTGTTTTATAATCAGGAATTTTTTGGAGGAGCAGTCGAATTAAAACCTAAAGGTACATAACGTACCTCTAGAGACTTCATACCAATGATGTCAATATGCTTTTGCACTACTTGTTGTTCAAGATCTATAGGTTGATTTACGACACGACACTGTTCTACTTCAAAAGATTCAGCATTGTATGATACAAAAAAACTGGGTAGATGAACCTCATGATGTTTTGTGTCTATGTGTTTAAAGCTTTGGCATGAATGACACTCTTCTACCTTCTCAAGTGCATGTTGACCTGAGTGTATTGCATAAGATTGAGAGACCAACAAAAAGAGCACACTCAATAATAACTTAACAGACTGTTTTAGTTTCATAAAGATTGTCTCCTTTCGTACCATTAAAGTAAATATAGTCTAAACAGATGCTAGACAAGATGGACATTTACCATTGATGATGACATTGTTAATCTCATACCCTGGTAATGCAATATCAACATTTTTGATACACTCTACAATATTACACATCACACATACAAAATGTGCATGCGGATTGAGTTTGAGCTCGAAATACCTCTTTTTATCATTTGATTCAAAGGCACTCAATATCCCCTCTTCTTCAAACTTGGAAACATTTCTATAAAAAGTAGCTTTATCCATCGAGATATGATTTTTGATCTCTTCATAACATAAAGGTCTATTTGCTTCTTTCAATATCTCTAAAAGCTTTACTCTTGCAGTGGTAAGCTTGATATTTTTATCTTTGATCAGTTCTTCAATTTTCATGGCGCGATTATAACTGAAGTTACATTAAATGCGACTAAGTTGCACATAATAGAAGGTAAAGAAAATTAAAAGAAATGAATATCTATTAATTCTATTTCCGTACACTGTGGGAACTAGTAGGATATTTCCTATTTATTGTTTCGCTTAAATTAATGTTAGATTTATTCTGAAATTTTGTGTGTAATGAAGGAGCTTACTTAAAGTATACCCCACTTACACTTTAGTGACTGGGGTATCGACATTTAGTGTCAGAAGTGACTGAAGGTAGCACCAAACTTCGGAATGAAGATGGCGCTAAATAATGTGAAAATTAGTGGCAGCCGCACCCTGTACCACAACTTTCACCTTCTGCTTTCGCCGGTGCTTCTGCTGGTGCAGAAGCTGCTCCCGCACCTGTACTACATGCACTTACACCTGGAGGTGTCGTTGGCTGTACTCCTGAATTGTCAGCTAAACCTTCAGCATTTACTTTATCTATAAATACAAGAAGGTTAGATGCAGCTTCCTGATAACGCTTAGCCGTTTCAGAATCTGGCTGATGGTAAGTTACCGGCATACCAGTATCTCCACCTACTCTGATCGCTGGCTCTATTGGAATACGAGCGATAACATCTGTATCGTACTCTTTAGCTACCGGTACTGTTGTACCCATACCAAAGATATCAGACTCAGTGTCACATGAAGGACAGATGAATCCGCTCATATTCTCAACGATACCTGCAGTTGGAATATGTAGTTTTTGGAACATATCTAATGAACGTCTACTGTCATCAAGAGAAACCTCTTGTGGTGTCGTTACTGTGATACCTGCAGTTATAGGTACAGCTTGTGCAAGTGAAAGCTGTGCATCACCCGTTCCTGGAGGCATGTCGATCACAAGTACATCTAGTTCAGACCAAAGAATATCTCTCAAGAACTGCTCGATCGCCTTCATGATCATAGAACCTCTCCAGATAAGAGACGTCCCCTGCTCCATCAATAAACCCATAGACATAATTTCAACACCATATGCTTTTAATGGAAGTGCTCTGTTCCCCTGGATTTCCGGTTTTTGATCTTCAACACCCATCATACGAGGAACGTTCGGACCATAAATATCTGCATCAAGAAGACCTACTTTTTTACCTTGCATTGCCATAGCAACTGCAAGGTTTACAGAAGTTGTAGATTTACCAACTCCACCTTTACCTGAACTTACCATTACAAAGTTCTTAATATGTGGTGCGATATTCTTACCACTTACTGAGTTAGACATTTGTTTTGGTGCCTGTGGAGCAGTGATATTAATGTTCACATCGGCAAATCCAAGTTTATTTAGTTCCGTTGTTGCTTCACCTCTAAGTTGCGCTTTTACTTCATCAGCCGATGATGTAATATCTATTGTCAAACCTATAGTTGTCCCATTGATGAGGATATCTTTGACAAAACCGAATGTTACGATATCTTTCGTGAAGCCCGGATATGTTACGTTCTTCAATGCTTCTAATACATTTTCTTGTGTCATGTTATTTATTCCTAACTTAATTTTTTGTTCGTTAATATAGAAGTTATACCACCTAAATCTTAAATTAGATTGAAAAATTCGACTAATCTTATAAATAAGAGTGAATTTGTCTGATTAAAGTATCATAAAGCGATCTATATGTATAATGCGTTACTATTTGAAACACGCTATACATTGCTATAGATATTTAGGAATAAACTTGTCAAACACTACTTTGATACTTCTAGGAGCAGGCAGCTCCTCAAGATTTAATACTAAGATGAAAAAACAGTGGCTTTATACTGGATATATCCCTTTATGGTTGCACGTTGCTGAACACTTTGAAAAGAGTGCCAGTTTTGATCAGATCATCATAGTATCAACACAAGACGAGATACGTCTTATGAAAAATTTTGCTTCTTTTACTTATATAGAAGGTGGAGACAGTAGACAGGAATCACTCACCAATGCGCTTCAGAAAGTAACTTCAGAATATGTACTTGTCAGTGATATCGCTAGGTGCTGTGTCCCTTCAGATATGATCGTCCGCATCATGGAAGCCAAAGAACAAGGGGCTTGCATCGTACCTGTACTCCCTGTGGTAGATACACTCTATCTAGATAATACACCTATAGACAGAGACAAAGTAAAGATCGTTCAAACCCCTCAACTCTCTGTTACAAAAATGCTCAAAAAAGCACTTGAAACTGAAACGATATTCACCGATGACAGCTCTGCGATTGCCTCTCTTGGAGAAAAGATACATTTTGTAGAAGGGTCTGTCGATGCCCATAAACTCACAACCATTGAAGATCTGAAAAAACTCTCGTGCATTCAAGCACCTTCAACGAAAACACTCACTGGTTTTGGCATAGATATACATCCTTTTGAAAACAATAAAGAGATGTTTTTATGTGGTGTCAAGATAGATGTGGACTATGGCTTTAAGGCACATAGTGATGGTGATGTTGCTATCCATGCACTTATAGATGCACTTTTAGGTGCCGCGGGCATGGGTGACATCGGTGAACTTTACCCTGATACAGAAGAGTCCTATGCTGGAGCAGACTCCAAAATTCTGCTTCAAGATACTGTAAAAAAGATCGAGTCTTTTGGATATACCATAGGTAATGTTGATCTTACTATCATGGCTGAATCACCAAAACTCTTACCTTATAAGGAGTCTATGAGAATGACACTTGCATCGATTCTTGGTATTAGAAAAAACTTTGTGAACATCAAAGCTACAACTGCTGAAAAACTTGGCTTTGTAGGACGAAAAGAAGGTGTGACCGTTCACGCCGTAGCAAACTTAACTTATTTGAATTGGAAGAACATATGAAAATAATCATTGTAGAAAATGAACTCTATTTGGCGCAAAGTATCGCCTCTAAACTAAATGAAAATGGCTATGAGACTGAGATATACAGTTCTATTAAAGAGGCTATGAACAGTCAAGGTGATGTCTATCTGCTTTCGACAAATTTACCAGGACAGAACACTTCACCGCTTATCAAACAGTTTAAAGATAAAATCATTATTTTGATGGTGAACTATATCAATAATGATACGGTTGGAGAGCCACTTAAACTTGGGGCAAAAGATTACATTGTTAAGCCATTTATGCTAGAAGACCTCATGCGTAAAATCGAGCACTATAAAGAGTACCAGTCACTAAAGCAACAAACCTCTTTATATCAGGAGTATATGCAAAATCTTCTGCATGATATTGAAAGCAACTTTGATATAAGCGAGATCACTACACCACTTGTTATAGAGACAAACTACCAAAGACTTGTTGATAAGATCGTTTTTGAACATGCAACGCAAACAAATACTATGCTTACTTTTATTCCTTTAAGTGATAAAATCTGGAAAGAGAAAATACAAAAAAGCAGTCCTAGTTCCTTGCTTTATATTACCGAGATACATCAACTCAAGAAAACAGATAGAGAATCTCTGCTGGAGATGTTAAGTAACTATAACTTCATTTTATGTAGTACAGCAAACATAGAATCTGACTTCGATACCATTACACTGAACACTGATTCTAAACTGTATGACCAAAATGAGATCTTGACCATTGATGACTATGTCAAATTTATCGTAAACAGTTTTCAGTACAAATTTCCAGATACTGAGCTCTCTAAAAAATTAGGGATCTCAAGAAAAAGCTTATGGGAGAAAAGGAAAAAATATGGTTTATTTAAAAAGAAGTAAACGTTTTTTGAGCAAAGCCCAAAAAACTACGCTGACACTAAGTCCTCTTCAACAGAGTGTTCATGCAACTAGTCGCATTTTACAAAAGGCTTAGTAATGCAGAAAAATAAATCACTTTATATAGATACAGAGGCTCTCTCTACTTTAGCCTTGGTAAAAGCAGGACTTATTTCACCTGTAGAAAAACTGATGAACAAAGAAGAAGCCAAGATGGTCGATGAGAGTAAAATGTACAAAGGTGTACCTTTCCCTTTTTCTTTCATACTTGCGCCCCAAGGTAAAAAAAACAATCATACCCTCAAAACCCTGCAAAAGGATGATGTTGTTTCACTGATGAATGACGGGAAAAAAGTGGGTGAACTCATCGTAGAGGAAACATTTGAAGTCAACCCTTCACAGCGTCTTCATAATATCTATGGTACAGCAGACAGCTCACACCCAGGAGTCCGAAATACGACTATAAGACTTGGTAAAATAGCTGTATCTGGTGAGTATTCTGTCACCTACCCACTCATAGAAGATAACATCAAACGTATAAAAAATATGATTAATAAGACGGGTGCAAAATATATCTCTTCTATGATGCTTGCAGCAAACCCTTTAAACCGTGCACATGAAAGAATGATACGTGAAGCTATCAGTAACTCTGATCTTCTTGTGATCTTTTTACGAAAACCTTTTACCTCTGAAGGTCTTCGTTATGACATACGGCATAATGCACTGAGTACGTTTGTCGATAATTTTTTACCACGTAATAAAGTACTCATCATCCCTTTTGAAAACTCATATATCTTTGCAGGATATAATGAACTCATCCTGGATGCTCTTTTAGCTAAAAATTATGGATGCAGCCAACTGGTAATTGGTAAAAATCATGGTGGATTGGGATTATATTACGATAAAAATCGTTTAAGCTCAGTCTTTGATCGTTGTCAGGACATCAATATTGACATTAAAACCATAGATGAGTATGTCTATTGTGATACGTGTAAAACACTTGTCAGTACACAGACTTGTCCTCATGGGCAACACCACCATGTACACTATGACTCAGAGTCCATCATGAAACTCATACAGGCAGGACTCATTCCTCCTTCTATCTTGGTCAGAAAAGAAGTTTCAGCAAACATCCTCGCAGCACTTTTGCCAGAGAGATTTGAAAACCTGCAAGAGATGCACTACTCTCTCATGCCAGGTTCAGGACTCTTGGAACAACAAAGTGAAGAACAGTTCTACCTGAAACTCATCGAACTATACCAGACATCATCACTCACGTAAAACAAGGGACCTTATGACGATTCAAAAACTTTTTTTAACATTCTTCGGTGCAGGACTTAGCCCCAAGGCACCTGGTACAGTGGGTACACTCGCGTCACTTCCTGTAGGACTGACAGTACTTTACTACTTTGGCACGGAAACACTTTTTATGCTTACACTTGCTATTACCATTATAGGTATTTTTGAAGTAAACAAATATGAACAAGCTACAGGTATCCATGACCATCAGCAGATTGTCATAGATGAAGCAGCCGGTATGTGGCTTAGCCTTATGATCGCTTATGAAGCAGCTACCACTATGAACTACCCTTATGCTGAACTCTTAGCTATCGTGTTCAGTTTTGCGGCATTTCGTCTTTTTGACATCTGGAAACCCTCAACTATAGGTTGGATAGATAGAGAGCTTAAAGGTGGTCTAGGCGTGATGCTCGATGATGTATTGGCAGGAATTGCCGGTGGATTTTTAAGTGCTGTAGTACTTATGGCGATAGAGAGACTTTTTTAAAGGTCTTTTTTCCCTCTACTCCATCCCCTCTTTACTATTTTCTTATTCTTATTGGGAAAAGCCTCAAAAAACATCCCTATCACAGCAGCAAGCATAATCAGATACGCTATAAATCTTGTCAAACCTGCGATCAAAGATTCATACGCTAAAAGTCCCATTGCACTGAGCATATAGTTAAAATCATGAATTGCATCTACACCTAAAAAAGATTTATGTGCCGGAAGTATGAGACCTTCATGGGCTGTAGAGAGATACCACGCCGTGTATTGGAGAGAGAACCCCACAAAAAAGAGTGCTATCAGAGCAGCAAACAGATTACCTTTTCTATAATAATAGTAACCAATTAGTCCTGGAAAAAGTAATTGGAAGATCGTTCCATTGGCCATAGTGAGAAACTCCGGACAAGGTAAGATATAACAGACACCATGTCCGCCTTCATGGATGATGCCCAAAGTCTGATTGGCCACAAAAAAGTAAAGGGTAAATATCTTCTGTATCAATGAGTCACCCTGTTGATAACTTGGTTCCCATGGTGCATAATGAGGGAAAAGCAACAAAAATAGCACAAAGATCCCTAATGTGACTCTCTTTGCCCTTAAGCTGGATTCTAACGAAGATTCACTCTCATCCTTCTCTTCATTATCCTGATGCAAATGTTTAAAAGGATTGCTTTTAGGCATCGATCAAAGACTTTAATGTACGTTTGATTATCCCTTCATACTCTTCAAGCTCCCCTGCTTCCAAAGTTTTCCCTGAACGAAACTTTTTATGGTATTTTTCTAACGCATTTCTTGAGGTATCATCTAACCATTTCTCTTTAAAGGTCTGATCCATCTCTATATTAAACACTTCTCTCTTGGCATGTGATATTTGTGCTACTTTCACAGTATGATATATGGCACGCCCTAGTAAAATATAAGGGAAGTTTCTATTTTGCATAGGACCCATCTCTAAGTAACGTTTACCCATGGTCTGCCCAAGAACTTTCACTTCTGAGAGTTCATTAAAGCCAAAATATGCACCTGTTCCACCTACCAATGCACCTATAGCACCACCCAAAAGAAGTGTATGCCCAGCCAACAGTAAATCTATACCTGCACCTGTAACTGCTCCGGAAGTTGCACCTGTAATAATAAGTTCTTTACGTGTCAGTCCAAATACAGAGGCTGTCTGTTCAGAAAAGAGATCCATCCCTTCAAATGTCAAGACTTTTTTTTCTTTCTGCAGGTGGCCATGGTTCCAAACCTCTTCTATACTCTTCTGTGTAGAAACCTCTAAGTCTCGTAAACGGTCTTTATAGTTACTTTCTATCTTCTCTTTCTCTTTTTCACTTGCCTCTTGAGTATAGAAATAGAGTTTTTCAACCATGCTAACAGAATCATACACCAATCTTGACACTAGTGATGCACTTTGTTCAAGCATCTGTTCCTTATACTGTTTCAGAAGTTTAATCGATGCTTTAACTGGGGCTATCCACTCCTCCTTGAGCTGTGCAATACTCTCCAATATACTCATATGCTGTTCAAGACTTGCCTGCATAGGATTAAATGTACGGACCATTCTAAAATATTGTTCAAGCGCTACTTTCCACTCTTCACTGTAGTCCGAGTCATCAATATGGTTAATCAATGCCATAGAAGGCTGACCGGTCCAACGAAGTATCTCCATCTCTGTCTCGTACTCTTCACCATAAGGTTGTGAACCGTCTACTACATAGATAATCCCCGCACCCTCCATGATGGGTTCAAGTAGTTCTATTTCATCGTTGAATCGTTCATCATCTCTGTGTTCATTGATAAATGCCTGTACCACTTCATGCTTTTTGTTTGCAGGAACATCATGTTTTTCAAGCCATGCAAGTACTCTTCTTGCTCTTTGAAAACCAGGAGTATCAAAAAGTTCATATAAAACTTTTCCATCTACACTTAGAGGAAAACTACGTTTTTTTGTTGTGGTCCCCGGAGTATCTGATATCTGTACAGAGTCATCAAGGGCAAGAGCCGATACTATAGAACTCTTACCTTTATTCGGGTGTCCCACTACAGCAAATTTAGGGTGTGTAGATGTCATCTTTTTAACCACACTTTCTTATTTTTCAATAATGAAAGTTTATTTTCCCACACATCTATCTCTTTATCAGTGATTTCATAATAATTTTCCATAGTACCGATAGGCATAACGATTACTTTATCTACTTTGCCGGCCAAATCACTTAAGTAATCCACGAAATCCATCGTTGGAGGCTCCCATCCCTTTACAAACAAAAGTACTTCACCATGACTTTTGGAGATCACTTCGGCATCCTCATCAAAACTGTTTGCTCCCCCAACTTCAAAATGTCTAGGTGCGATAACCTGCATACTGTCACCTAATAACAATAGTTCATCATGTGGTATGGCCCATCCATGTATCACATCATAAGAGGCATCCAGTGCATTTATTATTTGTTCATAACTTTTGTCATTAGGGATAAATGTACTCTCTCTTTTCTTCGCATGTGTAGAGATGATAGGTTCATTGATCTCTCTGAGTAATTTGCTCGTTCCCTTCAATGTTAAGAGAGATTCTTTGATTGCACTGTTACATCCAATAGAGGCAAGAATAAACATCAAGATACGTAAAAAAATAGCGTAAAATAACGTGGAAAAAGCCAAAAATTTCCACCACTCACCAAGTTGTGAAGCACGTGCGATCATCTCCTCATTCAGTTTCTCACCCAGTCTAAAATATTGGCTTTGCTCTATAAGTTCCAAGGAAGGTACAGCAGAAGGTATAAGCTCTCTCCATGGAAATGCTAAAGTATATAAAAAATCATAGAATGCTTCAGGGGAAATATTAAGTGTTGTACTCCATGCAAAAGCAATATCTTTGGTCACAACCACGCCTAAAAGTGATAACAATAAACCAAATGAAAAAAACAAAACAACTATTTGTGAACGTCTAATGATCACCCAGTTTGCCAGAAGAGGGTTGATCTGAAATGATTTGATGTTATCTTCTATCTTTGTAGGTAGTAACCCCAGTATCTTTTCCATCCAAAAAGCTGGAGAAAGATGTATCAATACACTCTCCGCACTACTAGCTCTAAACATAGCCAAAAGAGTAAACAGCATAGTAAAAAGAGGAAAGAAAATGACCACAGCTATAAAATAGATAACATTCACTGGTTCACGTCCACTATAAGAGAGTAATCCTATCCCGGCTAAGACTCCTAAAGCAAATGCTATAAGTACAAGTGCAAAGGTCACCCGGTATAAATAAGAAGAAAATATTTCACTTAACAATGGTCTTTTCAACCTATGTTTATGTTCCTCTACCCATACTAAAATCTGCTCAATAGGTTTATTTTTCAGCATCACATGTGTTAAGCCGAAAGCACGGTTATCTTCTCTCGTAGAAGGATCAACCTCCAATAGCTCGCAAAGGTTTACATAGGGCTTTATATTCATCTATTATTTTTTCTCAGTAGTGCCATAAATAATGAATCGTAACTGCTCTGTGTATGCTTCATGATCATAATTCTCTACACGTGCAACACCCTCTTCAAAAGCTGCTTTTGCTACGGCAGAAGCAACCCATATCAATGCTTCTTTGTTAAAAGGCAAAGGAATGATATGCTCTTTCCCGTACTCAATATTATCATTATGATATGCAGCCTTCACATGATTAGGTACAGGCTCTTTCGCTAAAGCTGCAAGTGCTTTAGCTGCTGACATTTTCATACCTTCTGTGATCTTTTTTGCATGTACATCCAATGCACCTCTAAATATAAAAGGGAAACCAAGTACATTGTTTATCTGATTAGGATAATCAGAACGACCTGTACCGATGATAGCATCATCTCTGACCTCTATGATTTCTTCTGGTAGTATCTCTGGGATAGGGTTAGCTAAAGCAAAGATAATAGGTTCATGAGCCATTTTGGCTACCATCTCCTTAGTTAAAATACCTGCAACACTCAAACCTAAAAACATATCTGCATTTTCGATCACATCATCCAGTGTCTTAGCTTCTGTTTCTATGGCAAACGGTGCTTTGTATTCATTTAAATCTGTTCTTGTAGTGGTGAGTACTCCTCTACTGTCACACATAACGATATTTTTCACACCTAAACTCTTGTACATCTTAGCACATGAGATACCTGCAGCACCTGAACCATTCACCACTATTTTGATCTCCTCGACTTTTTTACCAGTCAGTTCAAGTACATTCATTAATCCAGCCGTGGTGATAATTGCCGTTCCGTGTTGGTCATCATGAAATACAGGAATATCCAATGCTTCTTGTAACTCTTTCTCAATCTCAAAACATTGGGGGGCTTTGATGTCTTCAAGGTTAATACCTCCAAAAGTCGGGGCAATCGCTTTACATGTAGTGACTATCTCTTCTATAGTATGCACATCTAGCTCTATATCAAAAGTATCTACATTCGCAAACTTTTTAAAAAGTACCGACTTTCCTTCCATCACGGGTTTTGATGCAAGAGGCCCAATATTTCCAAGCCCGAGAACCGATGAACCATCCGAGATCACTGCAACTAAATTTGAACGATTGGTATATTCAAAAGAGAGATTTTCATCTTTTGCAATTTCAAGACAAGGTATAGCTACACCCGGAGTGTAAGCAAGTGAAAGTTCATGTTGTGTTTCACAAGGTTTCGTAAGGTCTATACCTATCTTTCCTTGCTTATGATAAGCCAATACTTCTTCCTTGCTTATTTCAGACATTTATCACCTTACAGTTTTAATATGAAATATTATACTGCAAGTAAGATAAGGGTAACTCTAATTATACTGGGAAATACTCTTCAATAATTTGTGGGAAAAGTTTCATCGTTTTTCTTGCCTTGTCAATTTTAGGCTGAAATACTTCTGCAGAGTTTGGAAACTTTGTCATACATTCTGTATAAATGGCAATTTTCTCTTCCATGTGTGCTTCAAGAGCATCAAGTACAGCTTGCATATTTTCTCTGCTCGTTGCAAACTTCATAAGTAGTTCAAACATACGTTTACGTGGGTGAATCGCCATAGAGTCCCCTGCTGCAAGAGCAATATCTTTAATGTCCCATCTCGAAATATAGATGCCACTTACATGCGGAGCGATAAGCTTCGCATAAAGCGCTTCTGTGTATGAAGGATAATCTTTAAGATCTACCTCTTCATCAGAAGCACACTGTCCATCGGGACCGAATGCTGGCTTACCATTAAAGTTCTTCGCATTTAACTCTTCAAATTCTTTTCTTAAATCGCCTATATCTCTCATTCTTTATCTCCTATTAGTAGCGGAATATCATCCACATTAATTTTTGCATCAAACCATCTGTTTGCTATCAACATCATCTTTGTCACAAAAATGATCTGGTCATCTAAGAATTCCGGTTTGTCATAGAGTACTTTTGCCTCATCATCCAGACAAAATCCTTTGACTTTTCCATCAGCAACTTCTATAAAGTCTACACGTCCTTCTCTCTGGGCACAACTGTTCAAACTTTCACAATAGTGTACAGCTTTAGCACCAAACTCTTTTTCTATCATCATTTGTGTGACTTTTGACTCTCCGACATTGCTCATTGTAAAATCAAAATGTTCATCTGTAATGTTCAATGCGATAGCCGTTGCATTAATGCCATTTCGTTTCATGATCCTGTTAAAGTATTTTCTCATGTACCCTGTTTGGGCATTATATCCCAGTATGGTACAGAGTCCTGTGTCAGGCTTGATTTCATGTGGCTGCATTACTCTTCTTCCCCTCTCATACGTTTAGCATTATCATGTAAGAACATCGCTTCTTCTTCTTCAACTGCACAACGTGGACAAGTCTGTTCTCCACCTGTGTAGGTAAAGTTATTACCACACTCATTACAACGTTTAATGTTAAAGGTTGCAAGTATTCTTTGTGTAGGTTCAAAAAATTCTTTGATCTCAAAACCGCTTTGTAGATGGATTGCATCTGGTTCACACACATCATGACACAAATGGCACTTCACACAAAGCATGGCATCAAAGTGTATCAGTGAGAACTTGTTATTGGATGAAAGTGCTCCGGGAGGACAGATGCGATAACAGATCTGACAGTTGGTACAACTCTCATCCACAAACTTTTGAGAAGTAAAACTCACTTCTTCTTCCGGAAGTACTTCAAAAGTCTCTGGAATACCTGCACGTTTCAGTGTTGTAAAAAGTATCTTACGTTTATTTGGCAGATTCTTGTCTTTTATCTTGGATATGACAGAAGCGTCAATCTCAAATTTTTGTAACTCATCTTCATCTACTGCATCATCAAATGCTTTTTTATGTTTGACCACACCTTTAAGTGATGCATTCCCTAAAAAAGAACGTCTTGAAGTAACTTCATCTTCACTTTGAGGTTCATTCTCTTTCTTTGGCTCTTTTGATGCAACATGGTTTGTACTGAGTTGTTTTTTAGAAAAACTGGACAAGACAAAATTTGCTTCGTCTATACGATTTTCGATATGTTCAAAAAGCAAAGACTCTTCATCATAAGAACTCATGTCTATCGTGATCGTCTCATCACTGGCCAAAGCCAAAGAGATCAAGTGTTCCACACTCAGAACTGAGATACAAGGTACGTTTATTTTAGGTGAGATCAACCTTACTTTAGATTCCAAAAAAGTAAAGAAGAACTCTGTTGTAGAAAAATCTGAAAGTGCAAAAGCTTCCGTAGGACAGATGCCCACACAAGCTGCTGCTTCTACCCCCGTAGCCATACTAAAGCTAGGAAGATTATCTACCAGACTTATAGAATCTGGACAAATATCTATACACTTGGTACACTCAGAGAATTTACTTGTTGCTCTTACACACGCACTCACATCAAAATGTAAACCCATAAACTACGCTTCATCCCCACAGTGTGTCGATAATTGTTCTGTTACATATTCAAAATCACTGAGTAAGAACTCTAAAGCAAGTTCAGAACCATCATGGTAAAGTGGTGTACGTGACTCACGTTTTGCATTAATAAGGAACAGCGGTGCCCACTCTAAGAGATGTTCTTTTAAAAATGCGCGTTGTACTTGAAGTAATTCACAGATTCCATCTTTATCATCCGCTGCTAAAGCTTTTTGCAGTGCCATACATAACATATACATGAATTCTAACTCTACACCTATGTGGTCTGCACTCACTACTCTTGCAGTATCTAGTTCAACACGGAAATCCAAGTCATTATAGAGTTCAACGATAGGGTTATCTCCACCACTTTCGATCATTTGATCATCTCTTGTATAGAAACTCTCATACGGTACCAAGTGCATTAAAAAGAGGTTTGTAAAATCCACATTATAGTATTGGTCTATAAGGTCAGCACGTGAAAGTTCCTTGCGCTTAGACCAGTCTCTGTAATTTGGGAAAAAAGATAAAAGTCCTTCATCTTTTTCAATGTTTTCCAAAAATGTCTCATCTACTTCTACAAGCATCAATCTTGAGATCAAAGCATAAATTGCTATACGGTTTTCTATCTCTTGTTTCATTAAATCCATGTTATATACATCTGCTTTCATGTTAAATATTTTGGCACTATACCACTTTCAAGATAAATAAGTAATAAGAAAATTAATT
>CALDBH010000076.1 GCA_937938065.1 uncultured Sulfurovum sp.
GTTAGAACGCCAGGTTGTCAATAAAAAAGCCCATCTCAAAAGAGACAGGCTTTTATAATGTGGCGGGGACGACGAGACTCGAACTCGCGACCTCCGGCGTGACAGGCACCTGCGCCCGTTCAAAAAACCTCCATGAATCCAGCCATTTATAATCATTCCGAGAACTTACTGCGTTATAATCTGAGTGAATTTGTAACAAAAAATCATGATTTATCCTGATTTGTTCCGGCAAAGTAACTCAGTTTTTCACTCATCTCTTGACCAAGGATCGCAAAAAGTTTTTGATGTGCATCTTCAAGTATTTTATCCGAACTGTCACTGCCGTTCAGCCAAATACGTTCATTGAACTTTAAAATATGAGGAGAAGAGAAGTGTCCAACAGAGAGACCACTTTGATGTGCCAAATGTGCAACCATTCGTCCTGTTGAACCTTTCCCATTGGTTCCCACAACATGAATCGTTCTAGGCTGTCTGATATGCGGTTTCAACATGACATAAGCACTATGTACGCGCTCATGGTCTATCTCTTTATAGTAAAGAGGTTTATCTTCAAGAAATCTGTCAAAAGGCTGCATTATTTACCTTCTTTTAGCATCCCTTTAGCACTTACATATGCCAAGAATTCATCCAATGCTTTTGCCAATCCTTTACCGATAGCTTCGGTTCTAAGGACAGAAGAGGTAAGTGAACTTTCTTGAATATCTGATTCAACAATACTCGAAATCGTTTTACTAACCTTACCTTCTTTATTCACCATGTCAAACTTCACTCTGATATTTGCACGGTAACGTGTTACATACCCATTTTCATACGAAAGTGGTGTAAAAGTACTTCCTGTATAAGAGAGTCGAATTTGACTCTGTGCCTGTTCTTTAGGTACAACTCGTCCCTTAAAACGTGTGTAAATCAAACGATTCATCTCATCTTTGACATATGGTGCATTTTCAGGTTCAGCTCTATCAACTATAACCTCTACATACACTGTATCGCTAAATACATTTTGAATAATATGAGAGGAAGGCTTGTACCCACAAGCACTTACAAGTAACACCATACTAACCGTCATCCAAAATTTCACAATAGTATTCATACTTTCCTCTCTTCCTATGATCTTTAACTTGGTTTTACAGCTAAGTTTACCAATTTATTTGGCACAATGATCTCTTTAACGATACTCATACCTTCAAGCCATTTTGCTCCGGCTTCTTTTGCTGCAGCTAAAATTTCATCTTGCGTAGCAGAAGGATTCATCTCTATTTCAGTACGCTTTTTACCGCCTATCATCACCACATATAGAACACTCTCTTGCACGAAAACTTCTTCTTTTACTTCAAGAACAGCCTGTAAGTTTTTACGTGCAAACAACGCTTCACTAAGCTCCGTGGCTACATGAGGAATGATAGGTTCAAGAAGGTTTAGCATAATGTACATACCTTCAGTCCAGACAGCCCCATCATCTTGTTTGTCCAATTCATTCAGAGCTTCCATACATGCTGCAATGAGTGTGTTGAAAGCAAATGTCTTCTCATACACATCAGATGATTTTTGTAACGCTTCATAGACTTTGACACGTGCAAGTTTAGACTCTTTACTCAAGCTTCCCTGATCGATCTGCGGCAAAGAGTTTTGTGTGACTTTCTCTTTTCTGTCATAGAGTTTTTTAATGAATCTAAATGCACCCTCTACTGCTGAGTCATTCCACTCAAGTTCTTTGGCCGGTGGAGCGGCAAAAAGCGTAAAGAGTCTAGCCGTATCTGCACCATACTTTTCAACAAGTGCATCCGGGTCTACAGTGTTCCCTTTAGACTTACTCATCTTCGCACCATCCATCAGTACCATACCTTGGGTTAATAAATTTTCAAAAGGCTCATTGATGTCATGGTAACCAAGGTCACGAAGTACTTTAGTAAAGAAACGCGCATACAACAAGTGTAAGATGGCATGTTCGATTCCACCGATATACTGATCTACACCTAACCAATAATTGGCTTCTTCTTTATCTATACCTACTTCATTCCATTTTTTAGGATTGGTTGCATAACGGAACTGGTACCAGCTTGACTGTACAAAAGTATCCAGTGTATCTGTCTCACGAACAGCCTCTTGGCCACACTTAGGACAAGCACAGTTTTTCCATGTAGGGTGATTCTCAAGAGGATTACCCTCACCTGTGATCTCTACATCTTCCGGCAAAGCAACAGGAAGGTTTTCTATCTTTTCAGGAACAAGTCCACAACTCTTACAATGCACAAATGGGATCGGTGCTCCCCAGTAACGCTGACGGCTTACACCCCAGTTTCTGAGTTTAAAGTTTGTCGTACCTTTACCAAATCCTGTCTCTTCAAACATCGCAATGATCTTGGCCTTGGCTTCGTAATTACCCAACCCTGTAAATGCTGCTGAATCAACAAGCTCTCCTTCAAGCGTGTAAGGAAGTTCCTCACCACCAGAGATCACTCTTTTGATAGGAAGATCATACGTAGAGGCAAATTCAAAGTCTCTCTCATCATGTGCAGGCACAGCCATGACCGCACCACCACCATAAGAAGCCAGTACAAAATTTGCAGTCCATACAGGGATCTCTTCACCTGTAAGAGGATGGATCACAGAAATACCAAGAGGGTAACCCTCTTTATCTGCCTGTGCTCTTTCACGTTCTGTCATATTGGCTATATGTGTGATATTTTGCGCTACATCTTCATCAAGTTGATTATTGTCTATAAGATACTTCGTAATAGGATGCTCTGCAGCAAGTGCAGAATAGGTCACTCCGTAAATTGTATCTGGACGCGTGGTAAATACGGTATATTTGTCAAAGTTTCCACCAAGTTTCTCTTTACTGGCCTCACTTAATTCAAACTCAAATTCGAGTCCCTGAGATTTACCTATCCAGTTACTTTGCATCGTAAGTACCTGTGAAGGCCATTTTCCTTCAAGCTCTTTTAAGTCCTCAAGGAGATCATCTGCATACTTGATAATGTCCAGATAATACCCAGGCATCTCTTTGAGTTCTACTTCATTGTCACAACGCCAACAACACCCCTCTTCAACCTGTTCATTTGCCAAAACTGTATGACAATCTTCACACCAATTGACCGTCGTAGACTCACGGTAAAGCAGTTTCTCTTCAAACATTTTGATGATAAACTCTTGTTCCCATTTCGTGTAGAGTTCATCGCAGGTAGCAAATTCACGTGTTTTAGAAAATGAAAGTCCAAGTGTATTGAGCTCTTTTCTCATATAATCAATGTTCGAATATGTCCAATCTTTAGGATGACGTCCGTGTTTGATGGCAGCATTCTCAGCAGGCATACCAAAAGCATCCCAACCGATAGGATGAAGCACATTAAAGTCCTGTTTTCTGTAGTAACGTGCAAAAGCATCACCTATGGCGTAGTTACGCACATGTCCCATGTGTAAACGACCAGAAGGAAAAGGAAACATACTTAAGATGTATTTTTTCTTTCTCGTTAAAGCATCATCCGGCTCAAAAGCCTGCTCTTCGTCCCATTTATTTTGCCACTTGGCTTCAATCTCACTTGGATTGTAACTCATATTTTCTCGCTTCATTGTTGTGATTATTTAATTAAGGGGATTATATCTAATATGGGGTTAGAGATGAATTGATACGCAATGGATCCCGTTATTCTCGGGATCAAGAACGATGAAGAGAAATTACTTAAACGTATTACATTCTCTCACATCACCGGTACGAAGTCCTCGCCTAAACCACTCTACACGCTGCTGTGAACTTCCATGTGTAAAGGCATCAGGTCTGACCGTACCGGTAGATTTTCTCTGAAGAGTATCATCACCGATGGCACTGGCCGCTCTAAGTGCTTCTTCCACATCTCCCTCTTCTAAAATATTAAAACGTTTATGTGCATGGTGTGCCCATGCTCCGGCATAACAATCTGCTTGTAGCTCTACTCGTACCTGTAGTGCATTGGATTTTTTACTGTTTCCCCACTGCTGTTTTGCCTGTTGTACCTTGGAAAGTGTGCCTTGCAGATTCTGAATGTGATGTCCTATTTCATGGGCAAGTACATAAGCCTGGGCAAAGTCACCAGGAGCATCATGTTTTTGTGAAAGCTCATCAAAAAAACTAAGATCTAGATACACCTTTTGATCCGTAGGACAATAAAAAGGTCCTACCGCAGAGTTGGCAAATCCACATCCACTCTGTGTACCACCACGGTATAGAACCATTACCGGTTCTCTATAACCACGTAACTCTTTTTTCCAGACATCTTCAGTACTGGCTAACACCGTAGAGATAAAAGCTGCATTCTTATCATCCTGGGCTTGATTGACCGGTGTTGAAGAAGGAGTATTTACACCAAGCAGAGAAAGGGGGTTAAATCCATTCATATAGGCTACAACACCCAGTGCTATGATCGCCCAACCGATTTTTGTTTTAAATAACGGTTTGATCAGAGGCCATATGATCATCATGGTTTGCATAGATGGCATACCCCGTCCACTCTTACCGGATGTTGCTCTTCTGTCATCTACATTGGAGCTTTTTCTTCCACCTTTCCATTTCATATCTTTCCCTTGAAGATTCACTTTATTTACTTCGATTATACCAATCAAAAGTAAAATTTAACTACAATAATAGCAATAAAACCAAGGAGTTTGTTTGTCTTTAGCCTTAGCAAGAAAATACCGTCCTGCCACCTTTGATGACCTCATAGGACAAGAATCAGTGTCACAGACACTCTCACTTGCTCTTGAGGGAGACAGACTCTCTCACGCCTACCTTTTTTCAGGACTCAGAGGAAGCGGAAAAACCTCTACTGCACGTATTTTTGCTAAAGCTTTACTCTGTGAGAAAGGCTCTACATCTCATCCTTGTGGTGTGTGTACACATTGTGTCATGGCGATCGAAAACAGCCATATGGATATCATTGAAATGGATGCTGCTTCCAACCGTGGTATCGATGACATCAAAGACCTTATCGAGCACACCAAATATAAACCAAGCTCTGCACGTTACAAAATCTTTATCATCGATGAAGTACATATGCTCACAAATCAGGCTTTTAATGCACTGCTCAAAACACTTGAAGAGCCACCTGATTTTGTGAAGTTTATCCTGGCAACAACAGATCCACTAAAACTGCCTGCTACCATCCTTTCACGTACACAGCATTTTAGATTTAAAAAAATTCCTCAAAATCTTGTGCTCAAACACCTGGAGCATATCTTAAATCTTGAAAAAATAGAGTATGAAAGAGATGCTTTGGACATCATTGCACGTTCCGGTGCCGGAAGCTTGAGAGATTCTCTTACCTTGATGGATCAAGCCATTGTCTACTCCAAAAACTTTGTAGATGTAAACACGGTGACTGGGATGCTTGGTATCATTGAACCAAGTCATTTGGAAGCGTTACTCTCTGATATTATGGCGAAAGACACAACAAAAGTGTTAGCCTTTATTAAACTGGCAGCAGACTATGAAGCGGAGATGATACTGGATGAACTGACACTCTATCTCAAAGACCTGCTTCTCAATGGTAAAGGTAACTTCAGTCCTATGATCATAGAGCGTTTCTTTAGGGTTATCGCCGAATCTAAAAGCTTACTCTCTCTTGGTAGTGACAGTGAGTTTGTACTCTCCCTGTCACTCTTTAAAATGATGGAATCTTTAGAGATCAAAGATATAGATACCATGATACGTGGTCTCGAACAGGAACTCAAAGGTGTTGAAGTTTCTGAAATTATGGTGACTACTCCCTCTCCTGATCTCTCTGTACCATCAGAAATCATCACTATCACGGAAGAGGAGATAGTTGCTACACTTCCTACTACTGCAGCGCCTCAAGCAGAACCTGTTGTACAAGAAGAAGCAGAAGTTTCTCCTCCTGTCACAGAAGCTCCAATCATCGAAAATGACCCTACACCCCCTATTC
>CALDBH010000077.1 GCA_937938065.1 uncultured Sulfurovum sp.
TATGTGATCGATGTATCTGGCAAAAACATCGGTTTCGATGTTAAGTTTAGTTCCTACTTTGTAGTTTCTCATCAAGGTCTCTTTGAGTGTATGAGGGATGATAGTGAGCCTGAAGTTATCCTCTCCTACATCATTGACCGTGAGTGAGATACCATCTATGGTGATGGAGCCTTTTGGAATGATGTGTGCGATGAACTTTTTATCAACAGTGATGATGAAGTCAGTGGCATTTTCTCTTGGTGTGATCTTTGAGACTGTACCGACACAATCGACATGCCCTTGTACGATATGCCCTTCAAAACGGTCATTCATCATCATGGCAGGTTCCATGTGCACTTGACCTGAGATCTTACTTTCATCGATGATAGAACGTGTTTCATCTGCCAGTTCAAGATCAAAACCATCACTATGCAGTTTGATGACAGTAAGACAGACACCATTGATGGCGATTGAGTCACCAAGTTTTGCGGGATGTTTTGACTTGATGGTTAAAATATTGTTTTGATAGCTTTTTACTGTGGCGATTTCTCGTATAAGTCCTGTAAACATATGTTTCCTTGATTAGAACGTGTTGTGAGCAAAGCCCAAAACACTACGCTGACGCTAAGTCATGCTAAAGCTATACACTACGATAACTTCAGCAGTTGGCTCATACGACTAGTCGTATTTTAAAATGATTTTTTTTGGATATAATTCGATTATTATAGCAAAATATATATTTTTTCTTGTTCCTTGCTCCTGCTTGCGAATAAGAGGTAAGGTTTTTTATGAATTATGATGTCATAGTTATCGGTGGTGGACATGCAGGTATAGAAGCTTCTTTGGCTTCTGCACGTATGGGCAGTAAAACATTGATGATCACAATATTAGCAGAACAGATAGGGGCTTCTTCTTGTAATCCTGCCATAGGTGGATTGGCAAAAGGTCACTTGGTACGGGAAGTAGATGCACTTGGTGGTGAGATGGGTCTGTGTACAGATAAAACAGGTATACAATTCAGAACACTCAATGCTTCCAAAGGGCCAGCAGTAAGAGGGAGTCGTGCACAGATAGATATGGATCAGTATCGTATCTATATGCGTAATGTGGTATTGAACACGGAGAATCTTGATGTCAAACAGGAGATAGCAGATGGTCTGGTAGTAGAAGAGGGTGAAGTTAAAGGTGTAACCACACAATTGGGTAACACATATACAGCCTCTAAGATCATCATCACTGCAGGGACATTCCTCAATGGTCTTATCCATATAGGTGAGAAAAAACAAACGGCAGGAAGACAAGGTGAGTTTGCTTCAGTGGAGTTGGCTGAGTATTTACGTGGTTTAGGGTTGAACATCGGACGTCTTAAAACAGGTACATGTGCGCGTATCGATGCGAAGAGTGTAGATACATCTATTATGGAAGTACAACCTGGAGACACACCGCCACCGCCTTTTTCTTTCAGAACAGACAAAAAAACGTTTAATCCTACGCAGTTACCTTGTTATGTGACATATACAAACGAACATACCCATGAGATCATCGAGAGTAATTTCTACAGAGCACCGATGTTCTCTGGCCAGATCGAAGGTGTGGGGCCGCGTTACTGTCCAAGTATAGAGGACAAGATCAGCCGTTTTAGAGACAGACCCAGACATCAGATCTTTGTAGAACCTCAAACCATCGATGAGACAGAGTACTATATCAACGGTATGAGTACATCCTTACCAATAGATGTACAGCTTGAAATGGTACGTTCTGTTGCAGGTATGGAAGAGGCGAAAATCGTACGTTACGGGTATGCCATAGAGTATGACTACATCCAGCCAACTGATTTGAAGCATACACTTGAGACGAAGAAGATCAAAGGGCTTTATACAGCTGGTCAGATCAACGGTACCACAGGGTACGAAGAAGCAGCTGCACAAGGGCTCATGGCAGGGATCAATGCTGCATTGAGTATACAAGGCAAAGAACCCTTTATTCTTAGACGTGATGAAGCTTATATCGGAGTACTCATAGATGACTTGGTAACCAAAGGAACGAAAGAGCCTTACCGTATGTTCACAAGCCGTGCAGAGTACAGATTGCTCTTACGTGAAGACAATGCAGATATGAGACTTTCGCATTATGGAAAAGAGTTAGGGCTTTTGGATACGGATTATATCAAACAGTTTGAAGAGAAAAAAGCGAACTTGGAAGAGGCATTGGATTACTTAAGAGTCAATCATGTAACGCCTACTAAAGAGTTCTTAGCAAAGTTGGAATCCATAGGTGCAGTGAAGATAAACGATAGAACCTATTGGCTGGATGTGATAGGACGTGGAGACTTTAACAGAGAGAAACTCGTCACACTTTTGCCGGATTTTGATAAGTATGATGATGAGGTCATAGAGCAAATCCTTGTGGAGGCGAAATACAGCCGTTACATAGAGAAACAGCAACAGCAGATCTTACAGATGGATGACATGCTTAAAATTAAAATACCAGAAGGTTTTGTCTATAGTCATATTTCAGGCTTGAGTAATGAGATCATAGAGAAAATGCAAATTGCGACACCACCTACTTTATTTGCAGCATCACAGATATCGGGTGTAACACCTGCAGCCTTAGAAATTATTCATGTGCATATAAAAATGGCACAAAAAGGTAAAGTACCTAAAGGAAAAAATTAATGTTATATTATGCAAATACAGGGCATAAAATATGACGATGAAAGTATCGTATTAAAATAATAAGTTATAACAATTATAAATTGAGACTATTATAGTCTTAATTTACCCGCAGTAACATTTCCTCTAAATTACCCTCTTCCTTTGCCTTTAAACCCCTTTTTTTAACCCCAAGTTAATCCCAAGTCGTATACAATATAATATTGTATTATACTTATAATAGTGAGGAGGAAGAAATATGGCTAATGAAGAAAAAAGTCGTCGTGACTTTATGGGTATGGCTCTTGGAGCTTGTGCTGCAGTAGGTGGTGTAGGTGCTCTTTATGCTGCAAAGCGTTCGTGGGATCCATTGCCAAGCGTAAAGGCAGCCGGTTTCACTACTATTGATGTAAGTGCCGCTAAACCAAATGAACTGGTTGTTGAAAAATGGAGAGGGAAGCCTATCTTTGTTTTGAAAAAAACAGCAGATATGAAGGCAGATGACAGAGATATCGTTATTGGCTCAGATAGATTTCATATATCAATCGGACTTTGTACACACTTAGGATGTATTCCAGCGTATAAAAAGAATGATCATCAATTTTTCTGTGCCTGTCATGGTGGTGCGTTCGATGCAAGTGGAAATCAGCAATTTGGTCCTCCACCAAGTCCATTAGAAATCCCTCCATTTAAAATAGATGGAACGAAGATCGTACTTGGTGAAGCAGGTCCTGAGTATCAAAAAATGCTAGATGCTGGCATCACGGTATAGGGGGAGTTTATGGCACACTTTGAAAAAGCAAAAAATCTGAATGAGTGGTTGGATCAGCGTTTAGCTATCAATACCATTAAAAAAGTGATGAACACTGAGTACTGGATCCCAAAAGATATTAACTTTCTTTGGGCAATGGGTATGGTACTTGCTGCAACATTCGGTATACTCGTCATTTCTGGTATCTTCTTACTTATGTACTACAAACCAGACACAAATCTGGCATTTGATTCTGTAAACTATACGATCATGAGCGAAGTAGGTTATGGTTGGCTATGGAGACATATTCACGGTATAGGTGCCTCTATTGTCTTCCTTATTATCTATATCCATATGTTCACAGGTATCTATTATGGTTCATATAAAAAAGGTAGAGAGCTTATCTGGCTTTCTGGTATGGCACTTTTTGTTGCATTCTCAGCTGAAGCATTCTCAGGATATATGTTACCTTGGGGACAGATGAGTTACTGGGCTGGTATGGTTATTACGAACCTTTTCTCAGGTGGTTCACTTGAAGCGTATGGCTTGGTTGAATGGATACGTGGAGATTATGTTCCAGGTGATGCATTCTTAACTCGTTTCTTTATGTTGCATGTATTTCTTTTACCATTGGTGATCATTGGGCTTATCGTACTTCACTTTGGTACACTTAGAATCCCACATGTAAATAACCAGGAGGGTGCAGAGATCGATTTTAAAGAAGCTGCAGACCTTTGGAAAGCAGGAAAGAAAAAAGAGTCTAAAGTGATTCCATTCTCTCCAGTCTTTTTGAGTAAAGATGTTTTTGTAATGGGTGTCTATTTTATACTCTTCTTTTACTTGGTATTCTATAACTTTAACTTTGCAATGGATCCTGTAAACTTTGACCCGGCAG
>CALDBH010000078.1 GCA_937938065.1 uncultured Sulfurovum sp.
ATCAAGACTTCCATATTTTTTATACAATACAATTAATATACCAAGTCCAACTGCCACTTCACTCGCTGCAATAGCGATAATAAAGAATGCAAACATTTGACCTGTTAAATCATTGTAATAGTGTGAAATAGCTGCAAATGCGATATTTACTGCATTAAGCATTACCTCTGTTGCGAAGAAAAGCATTAAAAGGTTTCTTCTTCTAAGTACGCCGATTAATCCTATAGAGAAAATAATCGCTGATATGATCAGGTAGTGAGAAAGACCTATCATTTTTCATCCTTTACTATCATAATTTCATCATCTGCACTCATATCTTCAGTGAGACTTTGATCCATTTTCTTACCTGCAAGTATAATTCCTGCTATCATTGCTACCAGTAACATCAACGCAGCTACTTCAAATGGTACAAGGTACTTTGTAAAGAGTACGATACCCACATCCTGTGCATTACCTATACCTTCATGCATTGGGTAAAGTGCTTGTATATTCTCAGAGAAGATCGGTGCAGCAAACATAAGTACCAGAACCAATGCTGACAGTCCGCCAAGTAAAAATACCAAAGTATTGTTTGTATTTTTCTCTTTGATATCTCTTGTTGCATCAAAGAACATCATTGCAAATGCGTAGAGAGCCATAATAGCCCCTACATATACAACAAGTTGAACTACACCAAGGAAGTCTGCACCCAAGATGAAGAAAAATCCAGAGATAAGTACCATACCTGCAGCTAGTGATGTCATAGCGTAAAGTACGTTTTTACTCATCACTGTGATCAAGAAAAGTCCTATTGTTAAAGCCGAAAATAGGTAAAAGGCTACGATTTCATACATTCTACTCTCCCTAATACGCTAGTGGCGTTTTTTTAATGTTTTCATCTGCATTTGGAGATACTGCACCAAATCCATCATACTCTTGTTGTAAGTTCAGTTTGTCGATAGGTGTTAACATATCTTCAAAGAGTGAGAATCCAGCTCTTTGCTCTGAAGCATTCTCATAGCGCGGTCCATGCACAATAGCAAGTTCCGGACATACTTCTGCACAATACCCACAGAAGATACAACGACCGAAGTTAATGGTATATTCACTCACTTCTTTACGTTGATCTTCATCATATCTTGTATCCATAGAGATACAGTTTGAGATACATATCTTTTCACATAGACCACAACCAATACATCTGTAGTTACCTGATTCAAGTAATCTAAGCATGTCATGGATCGCTCTATATCTTGGTGATATTGGCATTTTTTCAAATGGATACTTTACTGTATGCATGTCACCTTTAAAAAGTGCCTTGATCATTGCTTTCATGGTTACCCATAGTCCTACAAAAAGCTCACCTTTCACTGTTCTCTTTGCTACTTGAGAAAACTTCTCCATAGCTGTTTCAGGTTTACTTCCTACGTCAACTTTTGTGTAGTTCTGTGTTCCTACATTTCTGTTTTTAAATTGTTCTAAACTCATACCTGCTCCCTTATACCATAACCACTATAGCAGTAATCAAAATATTGATCATTGCGATTGGCATTAATACTTTCCAACAAAGCCACATCAACTGATCTGGTCTAATATGTGGCCATGATGCTCTTACCCATAACATTAAGAAGAAGAAGAATGCAATTTTAAGGATAATAAACAACCATCCAAATGCACCTGCTACGTCATATCCACCTAAGAATACGATCGAAGCAATAATTGCAACTGTGATCATGTTTGCATACTCACCGATGAAGAACATCCCCCATCTCATACCTGAATATTCTGTTGCATAACCAGAAACAACTTCTGCTTCATGCTCAAGAAGGTCAAATGGTGTTCTGTTTGTCTCTGCAAATCCTGCTATAAGGAATAGTACAAACGCTACTGGTTGTTGCCAGATAAGCCATGAACCGATACCACCAGATTGTGCTTCATTAAAATCAACAAATGACAATGAACCAACCAACATGATAGGTGCTAAGATAGAAAGCCCTGTAACTACTTCATATGATAAAAACTGAATTGCTGTTCTTGCTGCTCCGATAATACCCCATTTGTTTGCTTGTGACATACCAGCAAGCAATGGACCATAAAGTCCTGCTGCCATCATACCAAGTACGAACAATAAACCTATATTGAGATCAGATGCAATAGAAGGTACAAATGTACCACCAAGCAAAGGAATAAACTCAGGAATCGTAAAGTCTGGGAAAACAGGTACAGCAGAAAGTGCAATAAATGCAGTTGCCGCTGTAATGATCGGTGCAATCATAAAGATCAACTTATTTGCATTTTGTGGAATGATATCCTCTTTCGTGAAGAGTTTAATACCATCTGCCGCAATTTGTAATAAACCATAAGGTCCTACGTGCATTGGTCCAAGACGTCTTTGCATAAATGCAAGTACTTTTCTTTCTATATACGTACCAAAACCTGCAATTGCCGAAATCACAGCCAAGATAATCACGGCTTTGATAATGACACCTAGAGCGGTTACCTCTGGTAAGTTTTCTATAAGTGTTGTTTCCATATTACACCTTTCTCAATGTTACTGTTTGATAGCGTGATGCCCCAAAGAGGTCATACACACCTTCTGCTGCTCTAAAGTCTGGCACTTTTACGATATCACCTGTAATTTTTTCATCTGAAACCACATC
>CALDBH010000079.1 GCA_937938065.1 uncultured Sulfurovum sp.
CGCGGTTACCAATGAGGTTGTGGAAAGGTTCAATACTAAACACGGCACCAACATTGAGCCAATTCTAAGCAAAATCCCTTTCATGGAGCCGAATTAGGAATGAGACTCGCTATAATAAATTTAGGAATAGGACGCAGATAAGCTGCGCCTATGTTAAAGGCGCTAACAAATATATTTTTTTTGAGAATCTGTTTTTTGAGTAAAAAGAAAAAATTCTCCTCTTTCAAGTAAATGTTTAACGTCTTTGATTTGAAGTGTTTGCAATTTACTTATTCTCGCTCCAGTGTAATACAAAAACAAAAGTTCTAAGCAAGTTTCTTTTTGTATTGCGTCTTAGATCTTCTCTATCTCTAGTATAAATCATCAACTTTTTATATATTTGTAGTTCTTAAGCATGAAGATGACTAGCTGTTTTGAAAACCTTATAAAATATATAACTTTATAAGGTTTTCATCCTCTACATTTTTTGATGAAGTCAACTTTGGCAGATGTAGGAGAATATATAATCCACACTTAATACACACATTAACTTTATACTGTCCCAAGTAGACCTTTAACTATTAGTAAATAGGAATGAATACGTATTTTACACATTTTGGTGAGCGTATTACAGTGACATTACTTTTGCTTAATATGCTGTAGAAAAATGAAATGTTTAATTGTGAAAATAAAAAGGATAATACTAAATGAAAGCATCGGATCTATTTATAAAAGCTTTAGAAAATGAAGGTGTAGAGTATATCTTTGGTATTCCAGGGGAAGAAAACCTTGATTTATTAAACTCTTTACGAAACTCCAGTATCAAACTTATTTTAACACGACATGAGCAAGGAGCAGGTTTTATGGCTGCTACTTATGGTCGCTTAACAGGGAAGGTTGGTGTTTGTCTGTCAACACTGGGACCCGGTGCTACAAATCTTGTGACACCCGGAGCCTATGCAAATTTAGGCGGTATGCCTATGCTGATGATCACAGGACAAAAACCGATCAAAAAAAGTAAACAGGGGCGTTTTCAGATCATAGACGTTGTGCACATGATGAAACCTATTACACAATATTCCAAACAAGTGGTGAATGCCAATAACATAGCTGCGATGGTACGTGAGAGTTTTAAAATAGCGTTACAAGAGAGACCTGGAGCAGTACATATTGAACTGCCTGAAGATATTGCAAGAGAGGAAGTGGATGAACATCTGTTTCCTGTACACAGCCCACGTTATCCGATTGCCAGGGATGAAGGTTTACAAAATGCTATAGATATGTTATACCAGGCAAAAATGCCATTGGTCTTAATAGGAGCTGGTGCAAACCGTTCGCGAATTGGATCAGCCATGAAAGACTTTATAGATAAACTTGGTATTCCATTTTTTGTGACCCAAATGGGAAAAGGTGTGGTAGATGAGTTTCATCCTTTATACCTTGGAACGGCTGCACTTTCAGATAATGATTACCTTCATTGTGCGATAGAAAGAGCCGACTTGATCATCAATGTGGGGCATGATATTATCGAGAAGCCGCCATTTTTCATGCATGAAGGAGGAACAAAAGTCATGCATATTAATTTTTTACCTTCTGCTGTTGATGCTACCTATTTCCCACAGCTTGATGTTATCGGCGATATTGCTTGTAATTTAAAAGCTTTGACACTTCTTGCCAACAAACAGGAACACTGGGACTTTTCATACTATATGCGCGTTAGTGATGAATCACAAGCGCATATAGTGAAATATTTTAAAGATGAAAGATTTCCCATTTTACCTCAAAGAGCCCTTAAGGACATTAGAGATGTTTTGCCAAAAGATGGGATTTTAACTTTGGACAATGGTATCTATAAAATATGGTTCGCACGTAATTATAAATGTTTTATGCCAAATACTCTGCTGCTAGATAATGCATTGGCCACTATGGGGGCTGGTCTTGCTTCTGCAATGGCTGCAAAAATCGTTCATCCGGACAAAAAAGTGATATCCGTTTGCGGCGATGGCGGTTTTATGATGAATTCGCAAGAGTTGGAAACGGCAGTACGACTAGAGTTAGATCTTGTTGTCATCATTTTAAATGACAATGCCTATGGTATGATCAAATGGAAACAGGAGGGCATGGGGTTTGAAAATTTTGGATTGGACTATAAAAATCCTGACTTTGTCCAATATGCCCAAGCGTATGGTGCCATGGGGTATAGACCGACTTCCTGTGATGACTTTGGAGTTATTTTAGACCATGTGATGGACACTAAAGGTGTACATTTGATAGATCTGGCAGTAGATTATAGTTTAAATCATGAAATTTTAAATGAGTTACTCAAAAATAAGACCTGTTTGGTATAAGTTTTAAACCATTGAACCGATAAATAATTTTAGGAGTGGATAGTATGAACAGCATTAGAATAGTGTCACCATTTGATGGAAAAGTATTGGGAGAGATAGCACTTTCAAATGAGACAGATATTGATCTTGCTTTAGACCTTGCCCGTGAAGTGTATGAAAATCAGGAGATGTGGTTGCCCAAATATGAACGGATCGCTATTTTAGAAAAAACGGCCCTGATCATGAGTAGCCGCATAGAAGAACTCACACTCATTGCAGCCAGTGAGGGAGGTAAGCCCTATATGGATTCAAAGGTTGAAGTGGAACGTGCCATCAATGGTGTAAAACTTGCTATTGAACATATGGGTGTTTTTGAGGGGAAAGAGATAGCCATGGGACATACCGCTAGTTCTGCCAATCGCATAGCATACACTATGAAAGAGCCTATTGGTGTGGTTGCCGCTATTTCAGCATTTAACCATCCGTTAAATCTTGCTGTACATCAAACGGTCCCTGCAATTGCAGTTGGATCACCTGTGATTATCAAGCCATCTGAGACAACACCTATGTCTGCTATTAATTTTGTAGAGATTTTATATGAAGCAGGCTTACCTAAAGCGTGGTGTCAAGTGGTCGTATGCCATAGAGAAGTAGCGCAGCATCTTGCTACGAATCCCAAGATTGACTATTTGACCTTTATTGGTTCAGGTGCTGTTGGCTGGTATCTTAACTCACAAGTCTCTCCAGGTACCCGTGTGGGTCTTGAACATGGCGGTGTAGCACCTGTTATCGTCGAAGCCGATGCTGATATGGAAGAACTGATCCCTTCATTGAGCAAGGGTGGGTTTTACCATGCGGGACAGGTCTGTGTCTCTGTACAACGTATTTATGTTCATGAATCTATTTGTGATGAAGTTAGTTCCAGATTGGCAGAGACAGCGCAAAAACTTATTGTGGGTGATCCTCTGGATCCCAAAACAGAAGTAGGACCACTTATTTCTCACAATGAAGTCAATAGGGTAGAATCATGGGTGAATGAAGCGATTGCAGGAGGAGCAAAAGTACTTTGTGGCGGTAAACGTATTTCTGAAAGCTGTTTTGAACCAACGGTACTTTTAAATCCACCGCGTAATGCCAAGGTGAATACCTCAGAAGTTTTTGGTCCGGTTGTCTGTATTTACCCCTATAGTGATATTGAAGATGCTTTTAAAGAAGCCAATAGTCTAGAATACTCTTTTCAGGCAGCAGTATTTACTAAAAATATTGACACAGCTTTGCTGGCGGTTAAGCGTCTCAACGGCACTACTGTCATGGTGAATGACCATACGGCATTCAGGGTTGATTGGATGCCGTTTGGTGGAGCTAAAGCTTCTGGGTTGGGTCTAGGCGGCATCTCTTATTCAATGGAAGAGATGAGTAAAGAGAAATTGATGGTGATCAAATCTTCAGTTTTATAAATTATCGGGTTATGATAAAAGAGGTTTTCATTTGTCTTTTTATTGAGATGATAAGCATATGAAATAAGGTAAATAAAAGATTGTGTCAGCCACATTTCCCAGGGGCACATTTCATACCGTTAAATTGTCCTGTAAGTGTACCATCCGTACTTCCTTCATGCATTTTATCCATTCTCTCTTTCATCATTTGTGGGTGTGCTACGAAATTGTAACCTTTATAGAGAGTGATCCCCCCATAGAGAATGACAAGCATGGCAGCAAGCTTCATCATCGTACCGCGTAGGGAACCTTTTTGTAAGAATTTTGTAAGAAATCCCAAAAAGAAAAGTGCAGGGATGGTCGCCAGTCCAAAGGTTGCCATCACCAAAGCACCAGCAAGAGGATCAGCTGTACTTGCTGCAAAAATCGCAAAAGAGTAGACAAGTCCACAAGGGATGATACCATTGAGCAATCCTAAAAGATAAAAACTGAGATAAGATTTATTTGACATCAATGCTCTAAAGCTGTTTTGATACCAGGCATATTTGGAAACAGACCATTCAGCGGAGTTTAGAAATTTGAGATTTCCTATGAGTGAAAGACCTGCAAGTATCATCAGTATGCCGGTGATGAGAAAAAGTATCCCTTTGGTTGTAGGTGTAAATGCAACTACTTGTCCCACATAACCAAATGCACCACCCAAAATAGCGTACGTTGTCACACGACCAAAGTTGTAGGCTAGGTGGGCAGATGTTTGTTGTAGATAAGAAGTTTTTTGATCTATTTTTGTAGAAGAGTATGCAACAACGATCCCTCCACACATACCGATACAATGTCCAACACTTCCTAAAAAGGCCGTTGTTAAGATGATAATTAAATCGATATTGCCCATTTATTGAATTCCTTTTGTAATTAACATAAAACTATAGTATTATTTTGTTAAAATAGTGTTAATAAAGCATAAGGGTAAGATTTTGTTTAAAATTTTAAAACGTAACATAATGAAAATGTTTAGAGAGTTACTAGTATACCATCATAGTTCTTTGGAATATAGAGCAAAAATCTTAACACTTATGATCTCAGCGAATGGTGATATGTGTGAATGTGAAAAACAAAAACTTAAAGAGATCGCACACAGTATTTATGGTGATGACCAAGAGAGAGCAGAGCTTCTCATCGACACAGTTAATGAATACCATACAAAGATTGTAACTGACAATGG
>CALDBH010000080.1 GCA_937938065.1 uncultured Sulfurovum sp.
CAATCTTAACATTCTGTGCAACATCAATAAGTTTTCTTGTCAAGTAACCCGCATTCGCCGTCTTTAGTGCTGTATCGGCAAGACCTTTTCTCGCACCGTGTGTTGAAATAAAGTATTCAAGTACATTTAGACCTTCACGGAAGTTTGACGTAATAGGTGTTTCAATAATTGACCCATCTGATTTCGCCATAAGACCCCTCATACCAGAAAGCTGTCTGATCTGAGCCGCTGAACCTCTCGCCCCAGAGTCTGCCATCATGTGAACCGAGTTAAATCCGTCTTTATCTGCCTTAATAAGCCCCATAAGACCCTCAGCAATACCATTGTTCGCATCTGTCCAGATATCAATAATTTTGTTATAACGCTCTTGATCCGTTAATAGACCCGCACCAAATTGTCTCTGGATCTCTTTTACTTCTTCTTTTGCTGAAACAACACGTCCTACTTTTAACTCAGGAATTTTAATATCATCAATAGAGATAGAAACACCAACTTTAGTTGCATATTTGAAACCCATATCCTTAAGATTATCAAGGAAACCGGCAGTTTCAGAAACACCACCTATTTTATAAATATAGTCAACCAATGCACCGATATCTTTTTTCTTCAAAATCTTGTTCCAGTATTTTTCTGGTACATAGTCAGGAATAATTGATTTTAAGATCAGTCTACCTGCAGTCGATTTTGCAATGTGTCCATCGATCACTGTTCTAATACGTGCATTCAGATCAAGTGCATTTTGTTCAAACGCAATTTCCACTTCTTCTACATTTGCAAAAAGTTTATGTTCACCTTTTACATCATTCTTCTCTAACGTTAGGTAGTAAAGACCTAAAATCATATCTTGTGAAGGTACTGCGATCGCCTTACCAGATGCTGGAAGCAAAATGTTCATTGATGCAAGCATCAATACTTTTGCTTCTGCAATAGCTTCATCCGAAAGTGGTACGTGTACTGCCATTTGATCCCCATCGAAGTCGGCGTTGAACGCAGAACATACCAGTGGATGCAATTGAATCGCTTTACCCTCGATAAGTCTCGGGTGGAACGCTTGAATTGAAAGTTTGTGAAGCGTTGGTGCACGGTTCAGTAAGATAGGATAGTTATCAACTACCTCTTCTAGACACTCCCATACTTCATTCTCTTGCTTTTCAATCATCTTTTTAGCTTGTTTAAGTGTCGTTGCATACCCTTTTTCTTCAAGCTTTGCCATCAAGTGTGGCTTAAAGAGTTCGATCGCCATCTTCTTAGGCAATCCACACTGATCCATACGTAAGTCTGGACCAACAACGATAACAGAACGACCAGAGAAGTCAACCCTTTTACCAAGAAGGTTTTGTCTAAAACGACCTTGTTTACCTTTGATTACTTCAGAAAGTGACTTCAGTGGTCTTTTGTTTGCACCCTTAACTGCATTTCCTCTTCTACCGTTATCAAAAAGTGCATCTACTGCTTCTTGAAGCATACGCTTTTCATTTCTAACGATAATTTCAGGTGCATCCAGTTCAACCAATCTTTTAAGTCTCTGGTTTCTGTTGATCACTCTTCTATAAAGATCATTTACATCAGAAACAGCAAATTTACCGCCATCAAGACTTACAAGAGGTCTCAAATCTGGTGGAAGTACAGGCAGTTGAGTCAACATCATCCATTCTGGTCTGTTTCCTGAATGAAGGAATGATTCGATCACTTTAAGACGTTTAACGATCGTCTTTCTTTTTGCTTCAGATTTTGTCGCTTCAATATCAAGCTTGAGTTGTGTAAACATTTCAACAAGATCAAGATCTGCAAGGAGTTCCTGAATGATCTCTCCACCCATTCTTGCATCTAGATCAGTATCACCAAAACGTTGCGTAATTTGCTGATATTGCTCTTCGTTCAATACATCGTATTTTGCCAGTGGATTTAAACCTTCGCTGTCATAACTTGCTTCACCAGCAGTTTTAACAATATATGCTTCATAATAAAGTACTCTTTCAAGGTCTTTCATCTTTACACCCAAAAGTGTACCGATACGTGATGGAAGTGAAGAAACATACCAGATATGTGCTACAGGAGCAATAAGATCAATGTGACCCATACGGTTTCTTCTTACTTTAGAAGTGGTTACTTCAACCCCACATTTTTCACATACTACGCCTTTATAACGCATTTTTTTGTATTTACCACAAAGACACTCATAGTCTCTGATAGGTCCAAAGATTTTAGCACAGAAAAGACCGTCTCTTTCTGGTTTAAGGGTTCTATAGTTGATTGTTTCTGGTTTTTTTACTTCACCATAACTCCAAGAGAGTACTTTCTCCGGACTTGCAACTCTAAGTTGTAAAGCTGCTATATCCTTTGGTCTCTCTTCACTGTTAAGATCTATTGGTGTTAAATTCTCTAAAAACTTACTCATCTTCACCCTCCACTTCTTTTTTACTCTCATATAATTCTGTATCAAGACCTAATGCTTGAAGCTCTTTTGTCAATACGAACATTGTTTCAGGTACACCTGAATCTGGTACAGCTTCACCTTTAGTGATCGCTCTATATGCTCTTGCTCTACCTTCAACATCATCTGATTTAATAGTCAACATCTCTTTAAGGGTATGTGATGCACCATATGCTTCAAGTGCCCATACTTCCATCTCTCCAAATCTTTGTCCACCAAAGAGTGCTTTACCACCTACTGGTTGTTGTGTGACAAGTGAGTAAGGTCCAGTTGAACGCGCATGCACTTTTTCATCAACCAAGTGGTGAAG
>CALDBH010000081.1 GCA_937938065.1 uncultured Sulfurovum sp.
CTAAATACTCATACCCCTCCACTTCTCTGAAAAACTCTGGGTTTGCATAGGGATCATTGAGGATGTTCTCTTTGAAGTGCTCCCAGTTTTTCGTTCTGTTTTTGATAAAGTCTTTGTGATACAACTCTTCAGTGATAATGGTATAAGCCATCATATTTAAAACAAGTAGATTTGCTTCATGTGGAGTTACCGCTTTGTACTTTGAAAACTTATGAAGCCCAATCTCACGAACATCAAAACATGCGATACCTGTACCATTTTGAGCAGCTTTTATCATACGGTTACCCACGATTGGGTGAGCTTCAGTGGTGTTTGAACCCATCACGATCATAAACTCTGTTTTATAGATATCATCAAAAGGATTACTTGCAGCTCCCTCACCAATAGTAAGTCTCATCCCTTTAAGTGATGGAGAGTGACAAACTCTTGCACAGTTATCAACATGCGGAGAGTTTAGAGTATGGCGTGTAAATTTTTGAAAGTAGTAAGCCGACTCACATGAAGTTCTAGCCCCACCAAGTGAACATACTGATTTTTCACCATATTTTTTTTGAATATCTTTAAGTTTCATAGCTCCCGCAGTTGTTGCAGAGTCTAAGTCTGTCTCATACCAAGTAGCATCTAAATCAGTTAAACTACCCGCTATTGCCTCTTTGATATCAGGATTTTTCTCTAAGAAGCTTTTACGAATTCTAGGTGCATGAATTCTCTCTTTTGAGTCAACAAAATCATAGCCATACTTACCCTTAACACAAAGCTTTCCTTCAGATGTAGCACCATCAGGATGAGCAAAAATCTTTTTAATTTTATTCTCTTTAGTATCAACATGCGCAGCAATATCGCAGCCAACCCCACAGTATGCACATACACTGTCTATTACTTCATAATCGTTATCAACTTTTTTTGTCATTTTTACCCTTCTTCCATCAAATAGGAGTTATTTTCTCCTACTTACAATTAAAATAATGTTTCTTTTAAGTAAGTATTGTTACTATCTACGGAATTATATCAAAACGATTTAGTATGTTTACAATGAATGTAAAAAACGAATGTGCTTACTTCAAAAAAAGCTCATATGATAACAATTTGAAATGTGACAACTCAGATATAAGACCTACAATTTAAAATCAAGGAATATTCAATGACTACACAAGTTAAAAACCGCTGGTTCATGGCTCTAGCTGCCATGGCAATTCACATATGTATAGGTTCTGTCTATGCATGGAGTGTGTACGTAAACCCTATACAATCGACAATGAACTGGACACTGACAGATGTAACCATCACATTTTCTGTCGCTATCTTCTTTTTGGGTCTCTCGGCTGCTCTTATGGGTAAGTTTGTAGAGAGTAAAGGACCTAGGGCTGCTGCGACACTTGCAGCTGTTCTGTTTGGACTAGGGACTGTAGGTTCTGGAGTAGCTATCTACATGGAATCTAAAATACTTCTTTACCTTACTTATGGTGTTTTAGGGGGAGCTGGTCTTGGTATAGGGTACATTTCTCCTGTATCTATGCTTGTTAAATGGTTCCCAGATAGACGTGGTATGGCAACAGGACTTGCCATCATGGGCTTTGGTTTTGCCTCTGCCATTTCAGGGCCTGCTATTAAAGTACTTATAGATGCTGTAGGCGTATCGTCAACATTTTATATCCTAGGTTCTATCTATTTCATCATTATGTTTACCGCGGCACAATATCTTGCTAATCCTCCAGAAGGGTATATGCCAGAACGCTTCAGCAATGCCATTGCTTCAGGCAAAAAGAAAATCAAAGAGGACCTGGTAAACATTACACGTGATGAAGCCGTGAAGACTGCTAGATTTTATGGGCTTTGGATTATGCTATTTATCAACGTAACCTGCGGTATTGCCATTATTTCTGTAGCTTCTCCACTCTTACAAGAAGTGATTGGAATCTCTGCCTTAGCCGCAGCCTCAGCAGTTGGACTTATGGGTATATTCAATGGTGCAGGTAGAATTATTTGGGCAAGTGTTTCTGATTACCTTACAAGACCTGTTGTATTTATCATTTTCTTTATCACACAGATCATTGCGTTTTATATGCTTACAACAGTAACAAGTGTTCTATTATTTACTATTTTAGTTTACTATATCATGACCTGTTACGGTGTTGCATTTGCTTCTGTTCCAGCCTATATAGGTGATATTTTTGGTACAAAAGAGCTTGGTGCTATTCATGGGTATATTCTAACTGCTTGGGCTTTAGCCGGTCTAGTTGGACCTATCATCATCGCCTACGTTAAAGACACGACTGGTAGTTATACAGGTACTCTTTATGTATTTGTCGGTCTTTTCGTCGTTGCTCTTATTACCTCTATACTTATGCTTGCAAACATCAAAAAAATCAAAACTAAGCAAGCACTGGCTTAGTTTATCACTACTTAACTAAACTCCATTTGACTAAATAAGAGTAAAATTCTCTTATTTAGCTAAAAATAAAGTTATTATTAATCTAACTCTGTTATTATCAATCGAAATTACAACTAAAGGATTAAAATGTCAACTATAAATATAGCTCAAGAATGTGGATGCTTCAAAAGAAGTGAATTAGAAAACAATGTTACGTTTGATA
>CALDBH010000082.1 GCA_937938065.1 uncultured Sulfurovum sp.
TACCTGGCTGGTGATGATACGGACAGCCACATCGATACCTTGGCCAGGTTTGTCAACAAGACGACGATAATGTATGTCAAGTGTGAAGACCAGAAAGATGAACATTACGAGGCATTGCAAAAGATGGAAGTACAACTGAAAAGCTTTACTACCTCACAAGGAGAACCTTATATGCTCATTCCTCTTCCTATGTGTGAAGCAAAGTATAATGATGATGGAGAAAGGCTCCCTGCAACCTATGCCAACTTTCTTATTACCAATGATGCACTTATCTATCCAACATATAATGACAAAAACGATACCAAGGTAGGAGAAATATTTAAAGAAGTGTTTCCAGATAAGGAAATAATCCCTATCAATTGTTTAAAACTGATAGAACAAGGTGGAAGTCTACACTGCTCTACGATGCAGATAGCATACTAAAAGGAATCATATGAAAACAGCACTGATCCAACAAGCTTACCATGACAATAAAGAGTTAACACTCCAAGTCACTATAGAGAAGATAAAAGAAGCTGCACAAAACGATGCACAACTTGTTGTTCTACAAGAACTGCATCAAACTGAATACTTTTGTCAAAGTGAAGATACAAAGTTTTTTGATTATGCAGCTGACTTTGAATCCGATATAGCATTTTGGAGTAATATTGCCAAGGAGAACAATGTGGTTTTGGTCACCTCACTTTTTGAAAAACGCACAGCAGGGCTCTACCACAACACAGCCGTAGTCTTTGAAAAAGATGGATCTGTTGCAGGTAAATATCGTAAAATGCACATCCCTGATGATCCTGGGTTTTATGAGAAGTTTTACTTTACCCCTGGAGATCTTGGGTTTGAACCTATACAAACTTCTGTAGGAAAACTGGGTGTACTTGTCTGCTGGGATCAATGGTACCCTGAAGCTGCACGTATCATGACACTTAAGGGGGCAGAACTGCTCATCTATCCTACTGCCATAGGCTGGTTTGATGAAGACTCTGATGAAGAGAAAGCCAGACAACTAGATAGCTGGATCACCATACAGCGTTCTCATGCCATTGCCAATGGTATACCCGTACTAAGTTGTAACCGTGTAGGCTTCGAAAAAGACAGTGCAGGCGTGATGGCCGGTACACGTTTTTGGGGTAACTCTTTTGTATGTGGAGCACAGGGTGAAATGATGACTCAAACAGATGAGGAAAATGAAACCATACTCTATGCAGATATCGAGCATGAACGCACGAAAGAGGTACGTGACATTTGGCCATTTTTACGTGACAGACGTATAGAGGAGTACCAATGTCTTCTCAAAAGATATTGTGACTAACTTATTTGGGATTATCTTTAAAAGTTCTCAAAACTTACAGTCAATCATTCTTTCTACATTAAAGCATCGGTTTCGATGCTTAATTATTCTTTCTTTTCAAGCCACCACATAAATGCGAACATGAGGCCTGGTGTTTTTGCTATGCTTTCATCATAGATAAGCTTCTTTGCTTCACCTATAGGCAGGTAGAGTACCTCTATCTGCTCATGGTCTACACCCCCACCTTCACTCACTTTCATACTCTCATCGACTTGGACAAAGTAGAGTGTCTGTTTACTTCCTGCAAACCCCACTGACGTATGAAACGCAGTGATTCTTTCGATGTTTTGAAGTGGAACATCATAACCGCACTCCTCTTCAATCTCCTCTTTTGCTATTTCTGCCAAAGAGATTTTTTTATCTACAATACCTGCACAAAGTTCAACTGTCATGCCATTATCGATGTTTAAGTAGACAGCAGGACGGAACTGCTTTACTAAAATAAATGATCTCTTTTCTTTATGATAGATCAATATAGCAACACTGTCATGTGCTTCAACGATTTCCCATGATTTCTTGATACCGTCTTGTTCGTAGGTTGCAAACGATGTTGATATAAACTTTGCATTTTCCAAAGGTTGAAGTTTAAAATCTTTAATTTGGTTTTTAAGAGTCGGCATTTAATACTTCCCTCTCATCTTCTACTTTCATACTTGTCTGTTTATAACCATCCCATACAAAAGGTGTACCTTCTGTTTTGAGATAAGACAAAAGTTTTTCTCTATTCTCTTTTGCATTTTTGATCACAACTTCTTTGTATTTTGTGGTAGTCACATCTTTATATTTGGTAAATTTTTTCGAAACAGACGTTTTGATAGACTTCTTACGTAAAACACTCATAGGGTTTATCCATCTGCCATTTTTCATCAGCCCAAAGTGCAAGTGTGGGCCTGTACTTCGTCCAGTATTTCCTACATATCCTATAATCTGACCTTTTTTTACCTTTTGTCCTTTTTTTACACGTATACGACTTTGATGCGCATAAAGGGATTCATAGCCCCCAGGATGCTTAATCTTCACTACTTTACCATACCCGCCCATACGACCGGAAAAACTCACTCTTCCAGCGTTTACAGCAAGAAGCGGTGTCCCTCTTTTTGCTCCAAAGTCTGTACCATGATGCGGACGATACCGTTTCAATATAGGATGATATCTTCTATGGGAGAAATGGGATGTAAGACGTACATGACGCAAAGGCATACCAAAACGAGAAGAGGTACTTTTGATAGGCACCTTTCGTGTATAGGTTACTTTTTTCTTACCTTTGACCTCATACGCTTGTGTCTTATCATCAGTTTTATAGCCGTAACCATCTTCATCTGCGTAAATGAATTGTTGTTTCTTTCTAGATTCAAGCATCGCTATTTTGATATGTGGCGTATAGTATGGCTGTCCCATTCTTGTTTTCTGCGTATAGAGAAAAGAGACTTTATCTCCTTTCTTAAACTTTCTTGCATCCACGCTGCCATTAAAAAGTTGACCTATCTTGTCTGCCAATGCAGGATGATGCAAGGCATTGCAAACATCTGTATAAAGGTTTTTTTCTATGTTAACCGTAGCACTATACTCTTTTTCTTTATACTCTATAGGAATAATATCGAAACTATAGGTATCACTGCCACGTGCTTTAGCCAACCGTATCTGCATCTCTTCCCCTATAGGGATCAGTGCCTGTTCAAGTGTATCATTTGTATTTTTTAGCTCATAAAACAGTTGATCACCTTCAATTTCGGAGAGGAACTTGATATCTGTTTTTGAAATATCATTTAATAGCCCTGTAGAAATATCTCTAGAGGTTAAATAGTCTGAAAAAGTTTTCCCTTTTTCCCAACGTTCAAGTGTTACTTTTGCCCCAAATAATGAACTTGATATCAAGATCCATACCAATATACTTTTAAGACTTCCCATCCTGCTCCATTATCTCTACTGCTTAATTGGACATAATTATAACTTAACTAGGTTAATCTACCCGCTACCCTGATGACATCAATAAACTTTTACTATATTGCTTGTATAATCAATACAATTATTTTATCACTCAAAGGATCGCTATGCACAAAATAGCTCTTATCGCTCTACTCTCTCTACCTCTTGTTGCAGGTTTTTTCCCTCAAACAGTCCATACTTCTGTCAAATCTGTAAAAGGAAATACTATTACACTCAACAAAAAATTCCCTACCAATGGTATGAGTGGTGTTGTGATACATAATTACGGCAATGACCTGACAGCTATCACAAGTCGTATCGCCCAGACTTCATCAGATGGATCCGTTTCATTGGTCACTTCAGATATCCTGCATCATGATGAACTACCGACCATTAAAACAGCTGTTTCACCTAAAGACAAAGTCATCGGTGGATACCTTTACAATAATGTGCTTCTTTTAGCACCGAATGCAGACACTTATGCAAAAATTGTCTCTTCTCATAATAAAAAGTGGATACATCCAGACCTTTTTGCCTTATATCTTTCTGTTCAGGGCGAAGAACAACCAACAAAAGAAAACCTTGCTCGTTTTGCAAAAAAATATCAAGTAGGACTTATCTATATCGTACGTAAAGATTCTGCTGTACTTTTAGACCCTGTCTCTGGAAAGATAATCTCTAAAAAGTCTATGTCAAATCTTCCTGCAGAGGGAGCATTCCCTTTTTATATGCGATTTGAACAAATTGATTCAGGATGGTTCGGCAGTGACGTTAAAGGCAATTATTACAACATGATGGAATCATTATAATAGGACTATGCCATGCTAGATAAAAAACATATAAAATATTTTGAAACACTTGTCGGAAAAGAGAATGTCTATAGTGACAAAGCACACCTCATCGCATACTCTTATGATGCTACACGCACACGCTTTGAACCTGAAGCCGTACTCTTTCCTAGAGATGAATCTGATGTAAGCGCCATACTTGCATACTGTAACGAGCATCACATCGTCATCACGCCGAGAGGAGCAGGTTCAGGATTTACCGGAGGGGCTCTACCGACCCAAGGTGGCATCACCTTAGGGATGGAAAAACATATGAACAATATCCTTGAGATTGACATGGAAAATATGGTAGCCGTAGTGCAACCAGGTGTCATCAATATGGATCTACAAAAAGCGGTAGAAGAAGTAGGACTTTTTTATCCGCCAGATCCAGCCAGTGAAGAGTACTCAACCCTCGGTGGAAATGTAAGTGAAAATGCAGGAGGAATGCGTGCAGCCAAATACGGCATCACCAAAGACTACGTGATGGCACTTCGCGCAGTACGTCCAAACGGTGACATCATCCGTGCAGGAAAACGTACCATCAAAGATGTAGCCGGATACAACATTGCAGGTATTCTCATCGCCAGTGAAGGCACACTTGCAGTCATTACTGAGATCACAGTAAAGCTCATACCTAAACCGAAGTTTACTAAAGCCTATATGGGTCTATTCCCTTCTGTAGATGATGCAATGAATGCTGTGTTCAAATCGCTCGCAGCCGGAGCGAATCCTGTGGCTATGGAGTTTATGGATGACTTGGTAGTCCAGGCGCTAAAAGAGAAACTTGGCATCAAACTACCAGAAGATGCAGGTGCACTACTCATAGGTGATGTTGATGGGAATGTCATAGAAGAAATAGAGTTTCAACTGGAAACTTTAGAAAGATCATTTAAAGAGAATGGTGCTCAGGACTTTATCGTCGCACATGACGCAGAGAAGAGAACAGAACTCTGGTATGCAAGACGTAACGCTTCTCCTTCCATCACGATCTTTGGAAGTAAAAAGCTGAATGAAGACATCTCAGTACCAAGAAGTATGTTACCTGAAGCACTGAATCGTATCTACGCTATAGGTGACAAATATGGATTTAAAGTACCTTGTTTTGGACATGCAGGTGATGGGAATATCCACGTCAATGTGATGGTAGACGGTTCTGATGAAAAACAACTTCATGATGGCCACCAAGCCATAGAAGAGATATTTCAACTTGTAGTGGATATGGGGGGAACCCTGAGTGGTGAACATGGTATCGGTACAAGTAAAGCACCGTTTATGAACATCGCATTCAACGATGTTGAACTTGATCTGTTTAAAAGTATTAAACACTCTTTTGATCCTAACAACATACTCAATCCCGGAAAAATGGGATTACCGTCATCATAGAACGCAAAAGGAACTAAGTTCCTCTTTGCTACGTTAACACTATGTCTACTTCAGCAGTAAGCTCACGTGACTAGTCACTCTTATTTAACTAAAAAAGGTTTTTTATGAAAAA
>CALDBH010000083.1 GCA_937938065.1 uncultured Sulfurovum sp.
CACGGGATGGTTTATGGGGTCATACAAAGCGTTTATCTATAAGATAGGTGAGACTGTACAGTATGAAATGTCTGATCATACACATCACTTGGCAACTTATTTAGGTCTTATTGTTATCTTTTTTGCACTCTCTGGTATCGCTTATGCATATTATAAATATGCAAGAACAGGTGAAAATGCTTGGAAAAGAAGTGAAAAAGTTGAAAACGGTTTCTTTTATAAACTACTTGCCAACCAATATTATGTACCGAAATTCTATGAGGAGTTCATCACTAAACCATATATGATGATCTCTGAAAAGTTCTGGACAGAGGTAGATTTAAAAATAGTAGATGCAACGGTAGACAATATTGCGAAGTTCCTTTACGGTTCTGGTGATAAAACAAGAAGTATGCAAACAGGTAACCTTTCAAACTATCTAAACTGGATGGCTGTTGGTGCGGTACTGTTATTGGTAATTGCTGCGATTTCAGCGATGATAGGTTAAGGGGTAAAAATGGAAAATATTTTAAGTATATTGGTTTTCTTCCCGGCAGTTGCAGGATTGCTCGGATTTGTAGTAGATAAAGAGAGTGCAAGAGCCTATGGTATTACTGTAGCTACAATTGAATTCTTGCTTTCTTTATGGTTATGGTTTAGTTTTGATACATCAAACGCAGGAATGCAGTTTGTAGAGATGATTCCTTTGATCCCTGATATGGGTATCTCATATTATCTTGGTGCTGATGGTATCTCATTGTTCATTATTCTTATGACAACATTGATGACACTTATCGGTATGGCAAGTATGGGTGAAACAAAAAATATTAAAAATATGATTGTGACACTTCTTTTCCTAGAGATGACAATGGTAGGTGTATTTGTTGCACTTGACGCGATTATCTTCTATTTGTTCTGGGAGCTTTCTCTTGTACCGATGCTTTATATCGTTGGTGCATGGGGTGGTCCACTTAGAATTTATGCATCTATTAAATTCTTCCTCTATACATTTACAGGATCAGTTATTATGCTTGTCGGTATGTTATTTGTTGCATACATTTACCATAATCTTACTGGTGTATGGAGCTTTGCTATTACAGACTGGTATGCATTGGTATTACCTGTTAATTATCAGTTATGGTTATTTGCAGCGTTCTTTATTGGTTTTGCCATTAAAGTGCCAATGTTTCCATTCCATACATGGATTCCATATGCACACGGTCAAGCACCAACTATCGGTTCGGTAATTCTAGCAGCGGTACTTCTTAAAATGGGTACATACGGATTTGTAAGATTTTCACTTCCAATGTTCCCAGATGCATCCGTTCTGTCGATTACGCCAATTGCAGTATTATCGCTCATTATGATTATCTATACAGCAATGATCGCATATGCTCAGAAAGATGTTAAACAAGTGATTGCATACTCTTCAGTATCACACATGGGTATTATTATGCTTGGTCTTTTTGCAATGAATGCAGAAGGTCTGTCAGGTTCAGTATTCCAAATGTTGTCTCACGGTATCGTTTCGGGTGCGCTGTTTATGCTTGTTGGTATGATCTATGAGAGAAGACATACAAAACTTATGTCAGAGTTCGGAGGTATTGCATCAGTGATGCCTAAGTTTGCGGTTATTTTCGGGATTATGTTGATGGCATCGGTCGGATTACCACTTACAATCGGTTTTGTGGGTGAGTTCCTTGTACTTCTTGGTTTCTACCAAGTATCACCAATAATGACAATCTTGGCAGGTACATCTATTATCTTAGGTGCAGTATATATGCTAAGAGTAATGAAACGTACTTTCTTTGGTCCACTGAATAATGAAGAGAATAAAAAACTTAAAGATCTAAATGGTAGAGAAACATGGTCGCTTATTCCATTGGTTGCAATTGTGATTTGGTTAGGTGTATACCCTAAGCCAGTACTTGAGCCAATAGATAACTCTGTAAAAGCATTGTTAAGTTTCATGGATGAAAAAGCGATTACGCAAGAGGCAAAAGATATGATAAGAGTTGCAAAATCAAGTAAGGAGGTGAAGTAATGTTACAGCCTATTAATGTGAGTTTAGAGAGTCTAAACCTTATTACTCTTGCTCCAATGCTTATTGCAATTGCTGGTGGTTTGATTATTTTGATGATTGACCTAATGAAAGAAACATTACATAAATCACTTTATGTAATGTTAACTATTTTGGTACTCTTTATTGATTTTGGTGCTGTACTGGGTCTCAATGTAAATGAACGCGGTTTCTTTGATGTAATGTTGATTGATGGTATTTCCATCATCTCTCAATTGATGATCATTGGTGGTTCGATGATCTTTATACCTTTGGCATTAACATCAAAAAGATTCCACGAATATTCATATCCTGAATTCTTTGCACTTTTCTTATTTATGATTGCAGGATTCCAGTTTATGGTAGCATCAGATAACTTGATCCTGATCTTTGTAGGGCTTGAAACAGCATCACTTTCACTCTATACGCTTATAGCGCTTCACAACAGAGCTAACTCGTATGAGGCAGCTGTGAAGTACTTTACAATGGGTGCACTTGCAGCTGCATTCTTTGCGATGGGTTCAGCA
>CALDBH010000084.1 GCA_937938065.1 uncultured Sulfurovum sp.
AATAAACATGTAACTGCATTTATCGACTGGGCTTATACACATGGTGACAAAGCAGCAACAGATCTTGGTTATGTTCCACTTCCTGCATCGACTAAAGATGAGATCAGAAAATATTGGGAAGCTAAAAAAATCAAATAAAAAGTTTCAAAAACACCACAAAACCAAGCTCTCTTTTTAGAGAGCTTCTCCCTCAAATCACATCTATTTTGTAACTCCTTGAATACGTTTATAGCAGCTTAGATATGATTTGGTAACCAAAATGTTACCAACTTTTACTAAAATCCCCCTCAATTAATAATGAAGGCAATACATGAGTGGTAAACTCTTTAAGAATTTCTCTTTTTTCTCTGCAACACTCTCATTCTTTATCCTCGTGGGGATCTTTGCTGTACTTTTCTCTTACGCGCAAGATGCCTTACATGAATTTGGTTTTGACTTTTTATACAATGAAACCTGGGAAGCAGATGAAGATGATGAAGGTGGTATCTTTGGTGGGTATATACCTATCATTGGTACCTTACTCAGTACGCTTATCGCTATGGCCATTGCAACACCATTGGCGATGGGAATCGCAATTTTTCTAACAGAAATTGCTACTGAAAAACTGGTAAAGCCTGTCTCGGTAGCTATCGAGTTACTTGCAGCCATTCCAAGTATCATCTATGGTATGTGGGGACTTTTTTACTTTGCGCCAATCGTGCAGGAAACTGTAGGCGGTAATGGAGTAGGGCTTTTAACTGCGGGAATCGTTTTGGCGATCATGATCATTCCTTTTATGGCAGCGATCACGAGAGATGCTATGAATACTGCACCTGCGGTTCTCAAAGAATCAGCGTATGCGATGGGTGCAACAAAGTTTGAGGTGATTAAGGATGTGGTGATGCCTTATGCCAAAGGTGGGATCATAGGTTCTATTATCTTAGCGCTTGGACGTGCGTTGGGTGAGACGATGGCTGTGGCATTCCTTATAGGTTCGGTTATGAGTATCCCAAGTAAAGTGACAGATCCTACAACTTCCATACCTGTCTTGCTTGCAAACAACTTTGCAGAAGCACAAGACCTTGAGATGAGCAGTATGTATTATCTTGCGCTTGTTCTTTTTGTGGTGAGCTTTATCATCATTTCTGTGGCAAAGTTTTATTTTCTAGGTAGAAAGGCAGCATAATGAATAGACTCTTACTTAATAGAATCATTTTAATACTCTCTACACTCTCCGCAGTGATAGGGATAGGTTTTTTGTTTTGGATACTTATTACACTCAGTTATAAAGGTATTACAAGTTTACATTTTGGGACTTTTACGAATGACCTTGTAGGAGGAGGGATAAGAAACCTTCTTGTAGGGCAGTTTACCATGGCACTTATGGCAAGTGCGGTCGCAGTACCACTTGGTATGATGGCAGGTATCTATCTTCGAGAGTACAGTAACAATAGTAAGTTAGCCTCTGTAATCAGAAATCTCAGTGATGTGATGATGTCCGCTCCATCTATCGTCATAGGTGTTTTTGTTTTTGCCCTTTTTGTTGACCCTTTTGGTGGATATAATGGTTGGGCAGGTATCGTTGCGTTAGCTATCATGATGATACCTATCATCATTAGTACTACTGACAATATGCTTGCTCTGGTTCCTCAAGAGCTTAGAGAAGCAGGCATCGCTTTGGGTGGAAGCAAGCATAAGATCATTTTACAAATAGTTATTAAAGCTGCTAAAGTAGGTATCACAACAGGTGTTTTACTCTCATTTGCCCGCATCATCGGAGAGACGGCACCGTTACTCTTTACTTCAGCCAATAACCAATTCTTCACTATGGATCTAACAGAACAGTTCCCGTCTCTTACTGTAAGTATCTACAACCTTGCAACGTATCCGGATGCGGAGAGTCGAGAGTTGGCATGGGCGGCAGCTTTTGTGCTTACAATGATCGTTTTATGTATCAATCTACTAGGTCGATATATGACAAGAAATAAAAAATAATAGAAAGGTCAGAAAATAACATGGCAAAAAATAACATTATAATGGATATTAAAGATTTTGATTTTACTTATGCAGGTGTCGATGACCCTTCATTAAGGAAAATCAATCTTCCTATCGAGAAAAATAAAATAACAGCAATGATAGGACCTAGTGGTTGTGGTAAATCTACATTGTTGCGTGCAATGAACCGTATCCATGATCTTTATCCTGGTAATACGTATGAAGGTGAAATTAATCTTTATGGTAGTGAGGGTGAAAAACAAAATATTTTAGAGCTCAAAAAAGAGAATGATTTCATCAAGTTACGTCAACAGGTAGGGATGATCTTTCAAAAGCCCACACCATTTCCAATGAGTATCTTTGATAATGTTGCTTATGGCTTGAAGCTTGCAGGCATTAAAGATAAAGTTGAGATAGAGGAACGTGTAGAGAAAGCATTGAAAGATGCGGCCATCTGGAAAGAGACGAAAGACAGACTCAAAAAGAGTGCACTTGGACTAAGTGGTGGGCAACAGCAGAGACTTTGTATCGCTAGAGCAGTAGCACTTAAGCCTGAGGTATTACTTTTTGATGAACCGACATCAGCACTGGATCCTATTTCAACAGGAGCCATAGAAGAGTTGATAGCTGAACTTAAAAAAGATGTCTCTGTGGTTATCGTCACACACAATATGCAGCAAGCCAGCAGACTTAGTGATTACACAGCCTTTATGTACCTAGGAGATTTGGTAGAGTATGATAAAACAGATAAAATCTTTTTAAACCCTTCACAGAAGTTGACAGAAGATTACATAACCGGTAGATTTGGATAAAGGAGAAGATATGTTACCAAGATATCAAGATGCAAGACTTTCGGTCAGAGCAGATGTACTTAATGTACTAGAGGGACTTTCTACAGCAAATAAAGAGGGACTTGAGGCACTGAAAGCTGCAGATACGATTAAGTTAGAAGAAGCGAGAAACAGGCTTAAGGATATTAGCGGAGAAACAGAGAAGATAGATAATGATATAGTATTGATCTTTGCAAAATATACACCAGAAGCAAGGGATTTACGGGAGCTGGTTTCTTATTTGAAGATTACTTCTGCGCTGAACCGTATTCGTGCAAATATAAACAACTATCTTAAAAATATGAGAACTATGCTTGAAGAAGAAAATGAAAATATTAGACAGTTGATCCAAGATTCTTTGAGTATTAACCGTTGTACACTGAATGCTTTTGAACAAACAATTGAGATGTTCCAAACCTTTGATGACAATGACAAGATCAAAGAGTTGGCAGTAAAAATTGATGTAGAGTACAGCAAAACAGATGACATTTATACGCTGCTTGAAAAAGAAGTGATCCAAAAAATAGGCAGTGCTGATGGTCTTGCTGAAGAGTATTTTAACCTTTTGAAATATATACGCAAAAACCTCAAGATCATAGACCGTTTGGATAGTATGGCACAGCGTGTGATATTTGCACGTATGGGTGGGAAACTCTAAATTTTAAAGTGTATGTTATAATGCGCAAATGGAAAACAAAAATATAGAAATAGTTGTCATTGAAGATGAAGAAGATATTTTAGAACTTATAGAGTACCATCTGGGTAAAGAGGGGTATACTGTTACAGGCTTTCTCTCTACAGAAAATGTAGAACAGTTTTTAGAAGAAGAAACACCTTCATTACTTCTTGTTGACCGTGATCTTCCAGGGATGGAAGGAAGTGATTTTATAGCCTATCTTCGAGAGATTGGCTATGATATCCCTGCTATTTTTCTTACTGCAAAAGCCAAAGATTTTGAACTCGAAGAAGGATTTGAGGCGGGTGGTGATGACTATATATGTAAACCTTTTTCTCCTAAAGAGCTGCTACTAAGAGTTAAGGCACTTCTTAAGCGTTCTGGTGCCTTGCAAAAACAACAACGTATCAAATATAAGTTGCTTACTATGGATTTGGCAAAAAAAGATCTTACTATTGAGGGTCAAATCGTCTCTCTTACTAACCTTGAATTTAACCTACTACATACTTTTATGAAAAATATCGATAAAGCCCTGACAAGAGATTTCCTTCGTGATGAGGTATGGGGATCTGAAGTCGATGGAGTGAATGACAATGCGGTGAATGTTGCCATTAACCGGCTAAAAAATAAAATAGATCCACAAAATGAGCAGAACTACTTCCATCCTGTATGGGGTGTAGGGTATAAGTTTTCATAAAAACATGTCAATATGACATATTATGACTCTCTTTGACATTAGACACGCTACACTTCTACTATGAATAAATTAGAAACTCTAGAACACTATTTTGGACACAGCTCATTTAGACCCTTACAAGAAGAGGTGGTTGATGCTATCTTGGAAAAACAAGATGTATTGATGATACTTCCTACGGGTGGCGGTAAATCACTCTGTTATCAACTTCCAACACTTCTGATGGAAGGCATTACTGTAGTTGTATCACCTTTGCTGGCACTCATGCATGACCAGGTTGTGGCACTTAAAGCCAATGGTATATCTGCGGAGATGCTCTCCTCTATGCAAGACCTCGAAGAGAGTCAAAAGATAGAAACACGCTTAAGAGCAGGAGAGATAAAACTTCTTTATGTCGCACCGGAACGTCTTACGAACGCTTATTTTCTAAACTTGCTTCACCAACTCCCTATTAACTTTTTTGTCATCGATGAAGCACACTGTGTGAGTGAATGGGGACATGAGTTTAGAGAGAACTATAGACGTCTCTCATTACTCAAAGAGCAGTTTTCCACCACACCTATAGCAGCATTTACAGCCACTGCGACCCATGCAGTCGAGAGTGACATCGCCAGTAACCTGGGTTTACAAAACCCTAAACGTGTGAGAGGTTCACTTTTCCGTGAAAATCTGACTATCAACGCAAGACACCGTATCAAAGATGGTAGAGCACAGTTGATGGAGTTTTTGAAGCTCCATACAGATGAGTCTGGTATCATCTATACCCTTTCACGTAAGTCTACAGAAGCAGTAGCACATTTTTTACAAACTAAAGGGATAGAAGCTAAAGCGTACCATGCTGGGCTCCCTACAGAAGAGAAAAATAGCACTTATGCAGATTTTGTAGCAGATAGGGTACAGATAGTCGTAGCAACCATCGCTTTTGGAATGGGAATTGACAAGAGTAACATCCGTTTTGTGGTGCATATGACTATGCCAAAGACTTTGGAAAACTATTACCAGGAGATCGGACGTGCAGGAAGAGATGGGTTAGCATCTGAAACTCTTTTGCTCTTTTCAGCACAGGACATCGTACAGCAAAAAATGTTTATAGAAGATCTGCCAGAGACTCCTTACAAACAACACGCATTTAATAAGCTTGACAGCATGGTCCGCTTTGCCAACTCTGAAAATTGTAGGCATCAGAGTATTGCTGCCTATTTTGATGACCGTATGGAAGCTTGTGGAGATAAATGTGACAACTGTACGGCACCTGCAAGTGAAAAGATAGACATCACCACAGCAGCTCGTATGCTGCTCTCAACCATCTTACGTACGGATCAGAATTTTGGTTTACACTATGTGATAGATGTACTTAAAGGAAGTAAAGAACAGAGAGTACTGCAAAATGGGCATGACAGCCTTTCAGTCTATGGTATAGGAGATGAGTACAGTAAATCGCAATGGTTGACAATAGGTGACAAGTTATTGGAATTGAATGCTGTGGAGATAGGTGAGTTCAAAGTCTACAGACTGACAGCTTTTGGTATAGAAGTGATCAAAGGTGCACATAAGATCGAGCTCAAAAAAGAGAGACTGACAGTACAAAAAGCTGAGACGAAAAAGAAAGTAACCTATTTTGATGATTATGATGTGGAAGTGTATGACAGGCTCCGTGATCTGCGTACACGGATCGCTTCTGAAAAAGGTATTCCTCCTTATATTGTCTTTTCAGACAAAACATTGAAAGACTTGAGTGTGAAAGTACCGCAAGATAAAGAAGCCATGCTTGATGTACACGGCATTGGGGAAGTAAAATTTGAACGTTACGGGAAAGAGTTTCTTACTCTTTTGAATGATGAACTCTAAGCCATTATGCGGGATAGATGAGGCAGGACGTGGTCCTTTGGCAGGTTCATTGGTCATAGCTGGAGTGGTGTTGAAAAAGTCTATTGAGGGACTAATGGATTCTAAGAAGCTTACAGAGAAAAAGCGTGAAGCACTTTATCCGCTTGTGATTGAAAATTCTGAGTATCATATCGTCTCTTTTTCAGCCAAAGAGGTCGATGAGATAGGTATCTCTAAGTGTTTACAGTCAGGTTTACAAAGTATACAGAAACATTTGCCTGAAGTTGAGTATCTTTTTGATGGAAACAGTACTTTTGGCGTTGAAAACATTACGACCATGATCAAGGCAGATACTAAAGTGGCTGAAGTCTCTGCGGCAAGTATATTGGCAAAAGTCACACATGACAGAGAGATGATAGAGATGGCAAAAAAATACCCTGAGTATGGGTTTGAGAAACATAAAGGGTATGGGACCAAAGCCCACATTGAGGCTTTACTCAAATATGACCGATGTGAAATGCATCGTAAAACTTTTAGAGTTAAAGGTTTGGATGACCCCGTACTAAAACTCTAAAGGTTTGCCGTTTATCTTTACGGAGCCATCCATTATATTGATATTATAAATTCTCTGACCCAGTGATCTTTTCGGTCTATACATCATATAAAATAGCATAGATTTTGGATCTTCTTTTAAGAAAGTAAGGATTTCTTTAGAGAGTGACAGGTTTATAGTTCCATCGATTTTATGCAGAGCATGTTTCGGTTTCATGCCTAAGCGGTAAATATCTAAAGATTTATCTATATCCAACTTGGCATCAAGGCTAAATCCATACATCTCTTTCCCATGAAGTGTTACTTTATCAACAGATAGGTTCGGAATATCGACATGCATATTATTTGAAACGAGTGTTTCTAAATGTGCATCAAACTCTTTTTCCTGAGTTCGATCTGTCTTTTGTAGTTTCTCTAAAGTATCTATATCAAGGTTACTGACATTCATATCCATGTTTAATGTCTGCATACCAAATTTTTCTTTTTCAAAGAGGAGGTCAATATTTTTAATCTTTGTTTTGAGAGTTTCTGTAGCCAGCCCATTTTTTACAGTGGATGTTGCGTGTAGAGAAATAGTATCTGCAAAGAGCGCACCTTCCGCTTCATCAGCGATCTGTATCTTCTCTATACTGTAGTCCGTAGTATAATCATAAGCAGTTGTTCCTGTAAGTTCATAATGACTTTGATAGCCAGAAATCGTTCTATTTAGTTTATCACTCATATAGAGGTGAAGTGTGCCAAATCTCTGCATATATTTAACTATTTGTTCCTTTTTGATCTCTCCTGAAAAGTGCAAGCCCTGGAGCGTTATCTTGACTTCTTTTTCCCCTTCTAGCTTTTCGTTTATATCTTTGATATAACCTTCAAATGTAGTGGTACTATGAACGATATCGACATGCATAAGGAATGTTTTTTCTTTTATCATATCTTCGAGCTGTGCTAAGACTTTTTGGTCATTTTCCGTAGTGAAGGCTGTTGTTAGATATGTTGGCAGGGTAAGAGGATACAATTCTAAAGCAATTGTATCTTTTAAGTAAGTCACATCAGTTCCTATCTGCATGCCTGTAAGCTCTTTTGCTTCTTCAACACTGGTCTGTATGCCTTTTTCTGTCAAAAACAGAGCAGCTTTCTTGGGATCATTGATTTGGATCACAAAGTGTTCGTTGTCTTTTTTTATCTCTCTGTCTGAGACAGTAAATCCATTTGTTTGCATTTCAGTGAGCTGTAGATTCACTGACTCTTGTAATGTGTTTAGGTTTTTAACGTTTTCTGTATGATTAAAATAGTAGAGTACAGCAACAATGATAAGTGCAAGTAACCCAAAACCTAATTTTTTTCGACTCATCAATTACCTTTGTAAATAGCCGTCAAGTGGTCCATCTTTTTACCCATGTTAAGAAGGGTCATATCGGCAAGTGTAAGTGCCATCATGGCTTCACATACCACAGCACCCCTAATGGCAACACAAGGGTCATGTCTACCTTTGAGGTTACATTTTACCTCTTCATTATGAGTCGTGATCGTCTGCTGCTCTTGAAAGATAGACGGTGTCGGTTTGAAGTGCGTTTTTACGATGATAGTATCACCATTTGAGATACCGCCAAGCATGCCGCCAGAGTGATTGGAGGTAAAGCCATTTAGGGTAATTTCATCATTGTTTTCACTACCTTTTAGGTGGGTACTGGCAACACCATCACCTATCTCTACCGCTTTGGCTGCGTTGATACCCATCATTGCTTCTGCAAGTATGGCATCGAGTTTGTAGTAGAGCGGTTCTCCCAGTCCTATGGGTACGCCTGTAGCAGTGGTAAGTACCACACCGCCTACAGAGTCATGATTCTCTTTTGCTGTTAGGATCGCAGCCTCCTGTGCGGCTTCCTGTGCAGGATCAAGCGCGTACATTTTAGAACTTTTCGCATATTCAAAATCTTGTACAGACCCCTTGATACCATCTACTTCGCACAGCCCGCTCTGAATGGAGACACCCAATTCTTTAAGCATCAGTTTTGCAATGGCGCCACCTGCGACACGTGCAGCAGTTTCTCTGGCTGAACTTCTTCCGCCACCACGGTAGTCTCTTAACCCATATTTGTGAAAGTAGGTAAAGTCTGCATGTCCGGGACGAAAGAGGTCTTTTACATTTTCATAGTCTTTGGATTTTTGATTGGTATTAAAAATGACCATGGCTATAGGGGTACCTGTACTTACACCCTCAAATGTACCAGAAAGGATCTCAAATTTGTCATCTTCTTTGCGTCCTGTC
>CALDBH010000085.1 GCA_937938065.1 uncultured Sulfurovum sp.
AGAGACACTTGAGCGTATCCAGATAGCAGATATCGTTATTACCAATAAAGTGGTCATCACTGCAAATATGATGGAAGAAACCCCTAGACTAAAACTTATATGTATCGCTGCAACTGGAATGAACAATGTTGACCTAGACGCTGCCAAAGAAAAGGGTATAACGGTTAAAAATGTGGCGGGATATTCAACCAAAAGTGTGGTGCAGCATACCTTTGCCATGGCGCTCTATCTACTTGAAAAAATGGCATATTATGATGCCGTTGTAAAAGATGCTTCATGGAGTGAATCAGGGATCTTTACAGATGTAAGTCGTCCATTCTATGAGATCTCTGGAAAAAAATGGGGGATCATCGGTTTTGGGTCCATAGGACAGGAAGTTGCCAAAATCGCTACTGCATTTGGGGCAGAAGTCAGTTACCATTCTACCAGTGGAAAGAATCTTCATCATGCCTACCCGCATCAAAGTTTAGAATTTATCCTCAAAGACTGTGATATTATTTCCATTCATGCACCACTTAACGATGATACCTATAACCTCATCAATGAAAACAACCTGCCCTATATAAAAAATGATGCTATTCTTTTGAATTTAGGTCGAGGGGGTATCATTAATGAAACAGATTTGGCATTTGAACTTGACAGACGTACATTATACGCTGGATTGGATGTCCTGGAACAAGAACCTCTTACACTCAACAACAGACTCAATGAAGTCAAACACAAAGAGAGGCTTCTCATCACTCCACATATGGCTTGGACCAGTATAGAAGCTAGAAAAAAGCTTCTTGAAGGTATTGTAGACAATATTAAAGTATTTATGGAGAAATAATGATAGATGTACTTATCATCGGTTCTGGTGGTGCAGGACTCACAGCTGCACTTGCTGCAAAAAAAGAGGGGGCTTCTGTCACCGTAGTAGGCAAAACCTACCCTACGAACTCACAAACTTCTATGGCACAAGGAGGCATGAACGCTGCCCTTGGCAATGTCGGTGAAGACCATGTAAGTTCGCACATTGCAGATACCATCAAGTCTGCACACGGGCTTTGTGATGAAGCTATGGTCAGACAGATGTGTACAGATGCTCCTGAAACCATAGCATGGCTAGAGAGCTTGGGTGTGCCCTTTTCAAGACTTGACAATGGGAAGATCGGTACTCAGACCATAGCCCAGCGTCAAATGGGTGGTGCTTCGGCCAAACGTGCATGTTATGCCCAGGACTACACAGGACTTAAAATACTCCATACCCTTTATGACACCTGTCTAAAAGAAGAGATAGACTTTTTGGATGAGCACTATCTTCTCAATCTTATCACCCAAGACGATACAGTAAAAGGTGCCACTTTTTTAGATATCCGTACAGGAGAGGTCAAGCAGATCAATGCAAAGTCTGTCATCATGGCCACAGGCGGATATGCTTCACTCTATCATGGATTTACCACTAATGCATATGGTTCTACCGGTGATGGTGTTGCATCTATTCTACGTGCAGGCGGAGCCGTATCAGACATGGAGTTCATACAATTCCACCCCACTGCACTCAAACACTCTTGTATTCTCATCTCTGAGAGTGCTAGAGGAGAAGGCGGGTATCTGCTAAATGAATCAGGAAAACGTTTTGTAGATGAACTCAAGCCCCGTGATGAAGTAGCCCGTGCCATCTTCAGCCAGATAAAAGAGGATCAACGAGTCTTTTTGGATGTACGCCATTTAGGCGAGGAGAAACTCATGGAGCTTCTACCTCAGGAGGTAGAACTCTGTAAAATGCATGAACACGTTGATCCCTCAATTGAGCTTATCCCCATCAAACCTGTAGCTCACTACACGATGGGTGGGATAGACGTAGATCATGATCTGGAAGTAAATGGGATCAAAGGCTGCTTTGCTGTTGGTGAATGTTCCAATGCCAAAGTACATGGTGCAAATCGCCTTGGAGGGAACTCTCTGCTTGAAATTACAGCTTTTGGAAAGTTTGCAGGAGAAAATGCCTATAAACACTCTGTTTATGCAAGTTCAAAACCTGCCGATGATACTCAACAACAAAAAGATGCTGCAGAAATAGAGACACTTTTATCACAAGAAGCGAATGTTAATTTTTATCCCTACAGAGAGATGTTAGGAAATATTTTTTATGAAAAAGTCGGTATTGTCAGAGAAAATGATCAACTCCATGAAGCGCTAAACGAAGTGATCGCTATGCAAGTCACCCAAAAAGAGATGGGTATTGCAGACAAAAGCCGGGCGAATAACCAGAACCTCATCGACTTTTTGGAGTTTCAAAATGCACTGCTTCTGGCACCCACCATCATCTCCGCAGCCATTTCCAGAGATGAAAGCCGTGGAGCTCATTACAAAGTTGGATTTGAAAGTGAGAATGAAACACTGAAAAAGCATATTGTACTCCAGTGGAAAAAGGAAGAGACATGCAAGTAAAAATTCTTCGCTCTGAAACCAATAGACATCAACTCTACACCCTTCCTGCAGGTGAAATACCTCTTTTGAATGCCCTAACCTACATTAAAGAGACACAAGATGCCACACTTACATTTTCAGCTGGCTGTCGTGCCTCGGTTTGTGGTACGTGCGCCGTACGTGTGAATGGAAGAGAAGAGCTTGCCTGTGCGTATAAAGTTAAACCCGGAGATATCATAGAGCCACTACAGTATCATCCTGTTCTACGTGACCTCAAAGTAGATAAACACAAAGCAAAAGAAACACTCTCTAAAAGTACTGCTTGGCTACACAGCTCACAAGAAGCTTCACTCACACACAGTGATGAAAAACTAAGTGAAACACAAACAGACTGCATACTCTGTGACTCATGCTACTCTGCCTGTCCTGTCTATGCAGTGAATCCCGATTTTCTTGGCCCTTTTGCGCTGACACGTGCGTACCGTTACAGCTCTGACAAGCGTGAAGGTGAGATGAAAAATATCATCGATAACATTCAAAGCAATGGTGTGTGGGATTGTACTTTATGTGGAGAGTGTACGGCTGTCTGTCCTAAAGGTATAGACCCTAAAATGGACATCACGATGTTAAGAGGACTCTCTGTACAAGAAGGCTATGATGACCCTTCTTTTGCTACACAGAGTTTTGGCACGCCTGATTTTGGCGGAGGAGGATTTGGATTCGATCCAAATGCCGGGTTTTAGATATCTCTAGGATCCACGATCTTCCCTGCTATAGCAGAAGCCGCAGCCACAGCTGAGTTTGCCAAGTAGATCTCAGAAGTTCTGGCACCCATACGACCTACAAAGTTACGGTTTGTTGTAGCAACACAACGCTCACCATCACCTAAGATACCCATATAACCACCCAAACATGCACCACAAGTAGGGTTAGAAACCACAGCACCTGCTTCGATAAGGATCTCCATCAAACCTTCATGTTGTGCTTGAAGAAGTATCTTTTGTGTGGCTGGAGTCACGATCATACGTGTATGACGTGCAACTCTTTTACCTTTCATGATCTCTGCTGCGATACGTAGATCTTCTATACGTCCGTTTGTACAAGATCCTATCATCACCTGATCTACTTTCAAATCATCTGCAACCGCTTGTTCTACAGGCTTACCGTTTGATGGCAAGAAAGGATAAGCGATAACCGGTGAAAGTGCCGATGTATCTATAGTAATCTCTTGACAATACTCAGCATCTGCATCAGAAACATGGATCTTAGGTTCAGCTCTTAAGCCGCCGTTCACTTCTTTTCTCTCTTCAAGGTACGCCAACGTAATATCATCTACTGCAAAGATACCATTTTTAGCACCCGCTTCGATCACCATATTTGCGATAGAGAATCTATCTGCCATACCAAGATGCTGGATCGCTTCACCTGTAAATTCGATCGCTTTATACAATGCCCCATCTACACCTATCTGACGGATAAGTTCCAAGATGATATCTTTACCATAGATATGCTCACCTGGTGTACCTGTCAACTCTACTTTGATGGTCTCAGGCACTTTAAACCAGTTACCACCCGTGATCATTCCAAATGAAAGGTCTGTACTTCCCATACCCGTTGAAAATGCACCAAGTGCTCCATGTGTACAAGTGTGACTGTCTGCACCGATGATCACATCACCAGGAACTACAAGTCCTTTTTCTGGAAGCAAAGCATGTTCGATACCCATATCTTTTTCATCAAAAAAGTATTTCATGTCATGTTTATAGGCAAACTCTCTAGAGATTTTTGCCTGGTTAGCTGACGCGATATCTTTTGCCGGAATGTAGTGATCCATTACGATACAAAAATTGTCAGGTCGTGCCATCTTTTCTGCACCAGACTCTTCAAATGCTCTAATAGAGATAGGTGTTGTAATGTCATTACCGATGATCATATCGATGTCTACTCTAACAATCTCTCCTGCATGCACTTCACGCCCTGCATGTTCTGAGAAAATCTTTTCTGTCATAGTTTGTGCCATAGGTTGTCCTTCGTTCTACATAATGTATATAATATTACGCGAATTATAGCGAAAAAAAATTATGCTAGAATTTCACTACAATTATGGAGAAAGACTCAAATGAAATTATACGAACTCAAAGCCATCGCCAAACGTCTCAATGACTTCTCTTTCATTAGCCGTGCAAGACGGATTGAGGACAATACTCTTGAGTTGGTATTTGACAAACATGACAGCTACTTTTTCAACATGACCAGAGGACACAGCTTTATCTACAAAGCCCCATCACAAAGACCGCTTCAAGGCTACAATGCACCTTTTGACACCCTGCTTCACACACTCTTATCTGCAAGCAAGATCATCTCTGTGGATGTACCAAACGATGACCGTATCTTACGTTTGACGCTTGCACCTAAGAGTTCATACAAAGACAAGATCATTTACCTGCAGTTAGAATTTACAGGTAAAAATACCAATGCCATACTCATTGATGACAACGAAGTCATCATCGAAGCACTCAGACACATCGATGCTGACAGCTCTTTTCGTGTCATCCGTCCAGGTATTGAATTACTAGCAATCCCTCCTTTTACACGTACAGAAGAGATCAAAGATATCGTAGATATAGATGTTTACCTTGAAAACACATTTACGCAAATACAAGCTAAAAAACTTTTAGAATTAAAAAAACAGAAACTCGCTCTTACCGATAAAAAGATTCAAAAACTGAGCCAGCTTTTAGAGAAACTCCCCGATTCATTACAACTGAAAGAAGAGGAACAGAAATATACAGGATATGCCAACCTCATCCTGGCAAATCTATACCAGATAAAACCCTATGACACCAAGCTTAAAACCTATGATTTTGGGGGCAATGAAATTATCATAAAACTGCCCAAAGATACTAAAGTGAACCGTATGAGCGACTATTTTTTTAACCTAGCCAAACGGGCCAAAAATAAAGCCAAAAATGTGCATATAGAAAAAGAAAACCTGCAAAGTAAAAAAGCATTCTATGAGAATATCTACTATGCACTGGAGCAAGCCAAAGATCCTTATCAACTCGAACTTCTTGTACCCAAACGTGCGAAGTCACAACGTAAAAAAGAGCGTCTTAAAGAGGGTGAACTTTTCTGGATAGAAGACTATAAAGTCCTTGTAGGACGCAACAGTAACGAGAACCAAAAACTCCTGGAAATAGCAAAAGCCAACGACCTTTGGATGCACATACGTGATGTCCCATCAAGCCATGTCATCATCAGAACCGATAAACAAAATCTGCCAGATTCAGTGCTAAGAGCTGCGGCAAAACTCTGTGTAGATTTTTCCGTCAAAAACCCTGGAGACTATGAAGTTGATTACACGAAGCGTAAATTTGTCAAAGTACAAGAAGGCTCCAATGTATTTTACAACAAATATGACACCATTTCTGTGACCAAAGAGGGTGTTGAAATTAGAGTCTAGTACCGTCTAATCCAAAGCGTGCTATAATATTCTTCATTTAAAAAAAGAGGGAATCATGATGACAAAGATATTTACAGATTATCAGGAACGATGGCTTACAGGAATTGGGTTATTGGCACTTGTTGGATTTATTGGTTGGGTAGATAACTTTTTTGTTATGTGGGCTTTTTTAGGTGTCATTTATATGTTCGCCTTTTATGAAGCCATGAAACTGTTTAAACTTACTGGTCCCTCCATGTATGTATGGGCTGCTCTTTTATGGCTAGTTGCATATTTTTATCCTAACCCGGATGATCTGTTCTTCTTTATGGCAGTCATATTTGCTTCTTCTCTTGCCTATTTTCATAATTTTGACAAAAGACTACTCCTTCCTTTCCTTTACCCGGTCAGTGGGATACTCTTCTTTCTTATCCTCTATCAGGATTTTGGTATCGCATCTATGTTTTGGCTTCTTGTTACCGTTGCACTCACCGACGTAGGAGCATTTTTCACAGGTAAAACCATAGGTAAGACAAAGTTTTCAGACACTTCTCCAAATAAAACACTTGAAGGTGTTTTCGGTGGTATCGCTATAGCAACTATCGCTGGTAGTTTTGCGGGACTTTATGTTGTTGACCTGTGGATCGCAGTTATTGTAACACTTGTAACTGCTGTTGCTTCAATATTTGGAGACCTTTTTGAGTCTTATCTTAAACGTGAAGCAGGGGTGAAAGACTCTGGAGACTTACTCCCAGGGCATGGTGGTATCTTAGACAGAATTGATGGGTACCTCTTTGGTGCGGTCATCATGGTTATCGCACTCAGATCCTTGATCTAATCTATGTCAAGTATCGTTTTACTCGGTTCTACCGGCTCCATAGGAGTCAATACCCTCATCATCGCCAAACGCTACAACATTGCTATAGAAGCACTGGTAGCCGGCAATAATATTGACCTGCTTAACCAGCAGATCAAAGAGCATCAACCTAAAGTGGTCGCTATTGCCAATGAAGCAGACAAAGAAAAAGTTAATCACCCCAATGTACTCTGTGGGGCACAAGGTATTTTGGAACTCATAGAGATGTCAAAAAGTGATACCGTTGTCAATGCACTTGTAGGCTATGCAGGTCTTGCCCCTACACTCAAAGCCACAAGTCTTGGTAAAAGGGTTGCTCTGGCAAACAAAGAGTCCCTTGTGGTTGCCGGAGAGTTCATCGACATATCCCTTATCACCCCTATTGACTCTGAACACTTTGGATTGTGGTACCTCATGAATGAGCGTCCTGTCTCCAAACTCTACATCACTGCAAGCGGCGGTGCCTTTAGAGACTGGGAACTGGATAAAATGAAAGATGCTACTTTTTCAGATGCACTCAAACACCCAAACTGGTCTATGGGAAACAAGATCACCATAGATTCAGCTACCATGACCAACAAACTGTTTGAACTTTTAGAGGCAAAATGGCTTTTTGACACCAGCAACATCGATGCCATGATAGAAAAGAAATCCATCATCCATGCACTCGCAGAATTCACAGATGGTTCTACCACTGCACACTTTGCGGGCGTAGATATGAAACTCCCTATTGCTTTTGCACTAAGAGGTGAAGTGGAAGAAGCCATCTTGCCTCCAACTGATCTACTCAGCATAGGTGCCTTGGAATTTCTGCCTATTGAAGCAGAGCGTTACCCTATCTGGAACATCAAGGAACACATCTTAAAACATCCTCATTTGGGTGTAGTGATCAATGCGGCAAATGAAGAAGCGATACAAGCGTTTCAGGAAGAAAAGTGTTCATTTTTTGGAATGAGCGAAATGGTGTTAGATGCTTATCAAAAGTTTGAAACTGTTAAAGCATCTAACATAGAAGAGATCATCCAAATAGATAAAGAGGTAAGAACGTATGTCAAGCAACGATAAAGTCCTCATACTTCATGGATGGGGCGGAAGCGATGCACCACACTGGCAGGCAGAATTAGCCGCAGCTATCGCCAAAGACTATGGAACGGTATCGTTTCCCTTGCTTGACAACTGTCACTTTCCGAGCAAAAACAGATGGGTAAAACAACTCAAAGAAATACTTGAAGATTTCAAGCCAGATACTGTTGTGTGCCACTCTTTGGCCAATACGCTTTGGTTTTGGCTCTGTAACGAATCAACTATGAAAGAGATACCTCAAATCAAAAGACTTTTTATGGTCTCACCCCCAAGCCTAACGACTGAAGTAGATACCATCAAAACCTTTTTCCCTTGTCAACTACCTGAAAACCTCTATGCTAAAGAGGTACAGATGATCGTCTCAGACAATGACCCATACATCCAAGTAGAAGAGGCAGAAGCTATGGCAAGAGAGTATGATATCCCCTTAACCATCATAAAAAATGCAGGGCATATCAATGATGACAGCGGTTATGGGAAATGGGAAATGATAGAAAAACTTGTATTGGACAGATCATGATCTTAAGCATCGAGTCAAGCTGTGATGACAGCTCTATAGCCATCACTGAGATAGCCACCAAAAAAGTACTTTATCATAAAAAGATATCCCAAGAAGCAGAACACTCATGTTATGGCGGTGTGGTTCCCGAACTTGCATCACGACTTCATGCTGTAGCACTTCCTGAGATACTGAAAGAAACAAAACCCTACTTTGAAAAACTGAAAGCCATCGCTGTAACCAATCAGCCAGGACTTGGCGTAACACTACTTGAAGGTATTGCTATGGCAAAAACTTTAAGTACTTTACTTGACATACCTCTTATCCCTGTACATCACCTCAAAGGGCATATCTACTCACTTTTTATAGAAAAGGAGTCTATCCTACCCCTCCTTGTACTTCTCATCTCAGGAGGGCATACACAAGTCATAAGGGTTGAAAGTTTTGAACATATGGAAATCCTAGCCACCAGCATGGATGACTCGGTGGGGGAAAGCTTTGACAAATGTTCCAAGATGATGGGCTTAGGCTACCCTGGAGGTCCTCTCATAGAAGCACTTGCCCTTAAAGGAGATGAAAACCGTTTTGATTTACCTGTACCACTACGTAATTCTCCTCTCATAGCCTTTTCTCTCTCAGGGCTGAAAAATGCCGTGCGACTTAAAGTAGAAGCACTTGGTGGCAGTGAAGGGATGAGTGAACAAGACCGTGCAGATCTCTCTGCATCATTTCAAAAAGCGGTCAAACTTCATCTTCTTCAAAAGAGCAAAAAGATCTTTGCTAAAGAGCATATAAAAGACTTTGCTATCGTAGGTGGAGCATCTGCAAACAAATACATACGAAATGCTTACCAGAACCTCTGTGATGAATTTGGGAAAACACTCCATGTTGCACCACTTGAATACTGTTCAGATAATGCTGCTATGATCGGGAGATATGCACTAGAAGCCTATGAGAAAAAGCTATTCATTGACCCCAATAAGATAGACATTGTGAGTACGAAAAAAGAACAAAACGGCATGCTGCTTTAATTGTCACTTTAATCCCCTCCATATGGCTTCATATCTAAGCTACATTTAGCTAAAATATATACACTTATACCCCCACAAAATGGAGTCTCAACATGGCAGAATATGGTGCTAGTAATATTAAAGTCCTTAAAGGGCTAGAAGCGGTAAGAAAAAGACCTGGTATGTACATTGGTGACACGTCTACAAAAGGTCTTCACCACCTTGTATACGAAGTCGTAGATAACTCTATCGATGAAGCGATGGCAGGGTTCTGTGATACGATCAAAGTGACACTTACAAAAGATGGTTCTGCGGTCATTGAAGATAATGGTCGTGGTATACCGGTAACAGAGCATCCAACTGAAAAAATATCTGCTGCGACAGTCGTACTAACTGTACTTCATGCCGGTGGTAAATTTGACAAAGACACTTATAAAGTTTCCGGTGGTCTTCATGGGGTTGGTGTCTCTGTTGTAAATGCACTTTCCAAAGACTTAAACCTAACTGTCTTCAAAGATGGGGAGATCCATGAGCAATCATTTAAAGAAGGTATCCCACAAGCCGTACTTGAAGCAACAGGAACAACAAGAAAACATGGTACTAAAGTAGAATTCTGGCCGGATGACAGCATCTTTACAGAAAGTGTTACCTTCCAAAAAGAGATCTTGATGAAACGTTTCAGAGAACTTTGTTACCTGAACCCAAAGATCACTATTGACTTTAAAGATGAGCGTGACGGGACAAAAGAGGTCTATCACTTTGAAGGTGGTATCAAACAGTTCGTTGAAGACATGAATACCAAAGCACCTCTTTCAACGGCACAATTTTTCCAAGGTAAAGCGGATGATATTGAGATCGATATTGCTTTAATGTACTGCGATGCAGACTCTGAAAAATCACTCTCTTTTGTAAACAACATTAAAACAGCTGATGGTGGTACGCACGAAGCAGGTTTTAGAGCTGGACTTACACGTTCTATGGCAAGCTACATCGCCAAAAATGCAAATGCTAAAGAAAAAGGTACTAAAATTACTGGTGATGACTGTAAAGAAGGTCTCATCGCCATCGTTTCAGTGCGTGTTCCTGAACCGCAGTTTGAGGGACAGACAAAAGGTAAACTGGGATCTTCTTACGTACGTCCATTGGTACAAAAATTCTTTTCAGAAAACTTCAACAAATATCTTGAAGAAAACCCTATAGAAGCCAAAGCTATCATGGCACAGGTATTACTTGCAGCCAGAGGTAGAGATGCAGCGAAACGTGCAAAAGACTTAGTCAAACGTAAAGACTCTATGAGCATCGGAACACTTCCGGGTAAACTGGCAGACTGTCAGAGCAAGGACCCTGAAGTATCTGAAATCTATCTTGTGGAAGGGGACTCTGCGGGTGGTTCTGCTAAACAGGGGCGTGATAGAGTTTTCCAAGCGATTCTTCCACTTAAAGGTAAGATCCTGAACGTAGAGAAAGCACGTTTAGAAAAGATTCTTAAATCTGATGAGATCAAAAATATGATCACTGCACTTGGCTGTGGTATCGGTGAAGAGTTTGATGAAGATAAATTAAGATATCACAAAGTCATTATCATGACCGATGCCGATGTGGATGGTTCTCATATTCAAACACTGCTTATGACATTCTTCTTTAGATTCTTGAAACCGGTAATTGAAAAAGGATATCTCTATCTTGCACAGCCACCACTTTACCGTTATAAAAAAGGTAAAAATGAGACCTACCTCAAAGATGAGAAATCATTGAATGATTATCTGATAGAAAATGGTATCACTGCTATTGAAAGTACCACTATGGGACAAGCAGACTTGGTTGACCTCTTTAAACTTGTAGCGTATTACCGTATGACACTCAAAGAGATAGAGAAACGTTTTGCATTGCCTGAAGTACTTCGTTACATGATTGAAAACCCAGATGTGATAGGAACGGACAATAAAGAGCTTGCAAAAACGATAGAAGCATACATCGCTGAACTTGGCTACAACATCTTGAACAAAACCATTACAGAAGATACTATCCACCTCTTTGTACAAACAAATGATGGTCTTGAAGAACTCATTGTAGATGAAATACTCTTTACAAACCCTCACTACAATGAAGCAATACACATACATCAAAAGATTAATGAGCACATCACAGATGAATTTAAAGACCAAGATCTCCTTGCGCTCTTTGCAGAGGTTGAAAGTTCAGCAAAAAAAGGTGCTTATATCCAACGTTATAAAGGTCTAGGTGAGATGAACCCTGAACAACTTTGGGAAACAACAATGACACCAGAGAACAGAAGACTGTTACAAGTCACTATAGAGGATGATGAAAGTGCCAGTGATACATTCACACTCTTTATGGGTGATGAAGTAGAACCAAGAAGAAACTACATTGAAAGCCATGCTAAAGATGTAAAACACCTGGATGTTTAATGCTTTTATCCCAAAAAGAAGAAAGAGAACGACGTTTTACCCTGGCTCTTAGAGCGGGTATGCCCGTACTCATTCTTGTTTTCCTTGTTTTTTATACCACTATGTATCAAGAAGATACATCTAATATCAGTATAAAAGATATTACCCTACTTGCGGCTATTACCTTTATTGCCATCTATTTTATCTATTTTCTAATGAACCTAAGTGTGCAAGAGACGATGATAGATCAGATCACGCAAGGATTTAATACAAAAACATTTGTCAAGAAGCTACAAGACTATAAACCGAAATCTATAGCATGTTTAAACATAGACAACCTCTCATCATTAAGTGAAAACTATAGTAGCGACCAGATAGATAATCTTCTCTATACTATTTCTCGAAAATTAAACCTGATCTTTAAACAAAATGCTTTAGATGCAGTACTTATCGGACGAGGTCGTGGTTCGGAATTTTTAATTGCACTCAATGAAAACCATGAGAATATACAAACGATTTTAGAAACCCTAACAGAAGAAAACCGTCGCATCAACAATATAGAAGTAGATTATAAATTTGCCATTATCACCAACACGAATGAAGACTTTGAAAAAGCAATTCTACAACTTCGAGATATCATCGCAAGTCAATCTTCACCAGATAAAGAGAAACATACGCAAAATATCAAAGATGCAAGCGAACTCTCAAGTATAGAAAAAGATGTGATAACTACGATTCAAAAGAAAAAATTACTCTTGTCCTTCAGACCTCTACAAAATACATCTAGTGACACTATAGATACATATGAAATTGCAGTCAAACTAAACTCAGAGACCCATCAAGATATCTTACCTCGAGTATATCTGCCTATCATTAACCGTTTAGGTCTAGGAAGAGAATATGATTTTACACTGATTAAGCATGTCATAGACCTTTTACCTCTTGTAGATAAGACTATTTCATTTACCTTTAATCTTTCACCTTTTTCTCTGAGAGACAGCTCTTTTCAGGAAAAACTTTTTGCCTATTTAGATGAAAAAAAAATAGACCCATCTAGACTGATCATCCAACTCTATGAGCGTAAAACACACCATGATCTTAGTGGATACCTTAACACACTCAAAAATTTCAGATCTCACGGTATAAGAATCTGTATCGATAATTTTGGTTCATCCAATGCCTCTATGGAATATATGAAACATTTTAAATTTGACATGGTGCAATTTGATAGAGATTATGTGACACACTTAGAAGATGAAACAACTTATGCTATGCTTCATTCTTTAATTGATATGGCAAAAAATCTACACATTCAAACCGTTGCAAAATGGGTGGACAATGAAACACAAAAAAAGAAACTAAAAACACTTGGGATTGACTATATACAAGGATTTGGCGTGAGTAAACCCATACTTGAAGATGCATTGATCAATAGATACAACTAAAGGAAACATATGAAATACGGCGAAAAAGAGATACAAGAATTTGATATCAATAGTGAAGAGAACTATTGGCCAAATGAGCATAAGAAAAATTATACGATCAATATAGAACTTCCTGAGTTTATGTGTATGTGTCCACGTTCAGGATATCCTGATTTTGCTACACTCAAACTCTCTTATGAACCAGACTTGAAAGTCATAGAACTTAAAGCACTCAAACTCTACATCAATTCATTTATGACACGACATATCTCACATGAAAACTCTGCCAATGAAATTTATGATGCACTTTACAGCAAACTACAACCTAAATCTATGAAACTTATCGCAGATTTTAACCCTAGAGGAAATGTACATACCGTCATAGAAATTGATAGTACCAAAAACTAAAATATTTATCTACACCGAAGGTATTCACTCCCTTCGGTCATCATACAATTTCACAGTAACACTTTCATCAAAACATTACAATATGACATATATTTAAACTTTTTTCTCAAAATCCATTATGATACCCCTATATGAATACGAAGGATATCGATGATAGATTTTCATGAAGTGATGCAAAGAGTCAAACAGATTCTCTCTACCCAGACCAAAAAAGAAAAGATACTGGATAGAGATATAGCAGACTCCCTTGAACTAGATCCGCAATACTTTGCAGTGATTAAAAGACGTAAAAAAATTCCCTATGAATCCTTAGCTCATTTTTGTAAACAGAACAATATCAGTCTGAACTGGATACTTTTGGCACAAAAACCTCAATATTTGACCTAGGTATTATTTATAGATATAATAAAATGTAAAAAAATCTTATTAAGGTGGGAACATGAGTAAATTAGTTGAAAAGATTGAACACTATATGGCTGTTACAAAAGAATTAGGGTTAGATCTTTCAGAAGACCTGATTAGTAAAGCAACTGAAGATTTAGTGCCGTCTATCTACAAACAGGATGCTGAAACCGTATCTTGTTCAGACAGTGCAGAACTCGACACAGTTAAAAAGAATTTTTTAGAAAACAAGCTAGGAGTTGATGCAGATGATGCAACTATGGATGCTGCCATCAAAAAGGTGTGTGAAGCAATGGGTACTTCAAACAGGCATAAGTACAGAGCACTCTTTTATGCCCTGCTTGCTAAAGAGTTTGGCAAAGAGTCTGTTTACGCATAAATACTTAAAGAAGTTTTATATCTTGATAAACAAGATATATCTCTTCTCCTCATCATTTTTACCAAAACCAACTATCTCCATATCTTTATACTGATCATTAACATCCATTTTAAGCTCAAACATCATCGCATCCATATCAAGTATCAGAATTGATGGAATAAGCTCTCCTATAGTCAATTTTTTATCGCTACCGTCAATCTTGAATACGAGTTGTCTTTTTTCTCTCTCTAGCTGCACTGAATTTAAAGGTGCTTCACCAGCATAGATAAGTTTTTCACTATCCTGTGCATCTGTTTTAAGCAGGCCAGCCATTACCTCATATGCTTCATGATTGCCTATCTGCTCTCTTACATCTTCTATAAGGTCAATAATTACTCTCATGGTATGTCCTTTAAATACTATTGTATGCTAATTTAAAAATTAAAATAGAATAATACTTAAAAACTAAAATAATAAATGGTTGAGATTTCTCTGTAGTTTGCTGTATATTTGAAGGTTGCTGCGAAGGAGTGTACGCCCAGTACATGACTGAGCCAACTCCTTCAAAGATGCAGTAAAATACTGCGCAATATTAACTATTTCTTTTTTCGATGATCTCTTTAGCTACATTCTGTGGAACTTCTTCATAGTGATCAAATTCCATAGCATATGTTGCACGACCTTGAGTCATTGAACGTAGGTCTGTTGAGTATCCGAACATTTCAGAAAGTGGTACAAACGCATTAACGATTTTGTTACCAGCTCTGTCATCCATACCTGATACTTGACCACGTCTTTTAGCAACGT
>CALDBH010000086.1 GCA_937938065.1 uncultured Sulfurovum sp.
TGGTGATAAAAGACATTACTACTATGAACACAAAGAGAACGAAGTGTCTCATTCGTATCATGTAGGGTATGATTTGGCAAGTACAAAAATGGCAACGATTAAAACATCAAATCCAGGTAAAGTGGTTTATGCAAATGAAAATGGAATCTATGGAAATATGCCTATGATCGATCATGGATTGGGACTTTATTCACTCTATGGCCACTGTTCACAACTGTTGGTAAATGAAGGAGATGAAGTGAATGCCGGTGATGCCATAGCAAAAACAGGTGTTTCTGGTTTGGCATTAGGGGATCATCTGCATTTTGGTATTTTGGTTCAAGGTATAGAGGTTAGACCGGTAGAGTGGTTTGACCAAGAGTGGATCAGAAAGAATGTGGATGATATATTTAAGGCTGCAGATAAGATAATTCAAGGAAAATAGTCCACAAAGTGTCCACAGGGAAAGTGTACACTTTGCAATAATTATAATTTTATACTATAATACGGGCAATAAATAAAGAGAAAGGAGAAAGTAATGCAACAAAGAACACTGAAAAAACCTGTTGAAGTTGTGGGTATTGGTTTGCACAAAGGCGAGCCTATTAAATTAAGACTTGAGCCGCTTGATGTAGATGCCGGTATTATGTTTTATCGTGAAGATCTAGCGATGAGCATACCGCTTTCTCCTGACTCAGTGATAGATACACGTATGGCTACAGTGATAGGAAATGAGAAAGGGTATATCTCTACGATAGAACACTTTCTCTCTTCAGTATATGCCTATGGTATAGACAATATGCGTGTGATCGTGGATGGAAATGAGATGCCGATCATGGATGGTTCATCTATCTCTTTTTGTCTTTTGTTAGAAGAAGCAGGAATTCAAGAGCAGGATGCACCAAAGAAAATTATTAGTGTTAAGCAACCTGTTGAGGTAAGTGAAGGTGATAAATTTGTACGCCTGTTACCTCATGACAGTGCACAATTTGAGTTTCGTATCAAGTTTGACCATCCTGTAATCGGTGATCAGAAAGAGCATTTTGACTTTAGCACTAAAAATTTTGTGGAAGAGATCGCAAGAGCAAGAACATTCGGGTTTGCTAAAGATATACAGTATCTTCAAAGTCAGAACCTGGCACTTGGTGCAACACTTCAAAATGCCATAGGACTTGATGATCATAAAGTACTCAATCCTGAAGGATTACGTTTTGAGAATGAGTTTGCAAGACATAAGATCTTAGATGCCATGGGCGACATGATGGTCTCTGGACACAACATACTGGCTAAGTATGAATCATTTGCAGGAAGTCATGATCTGAATTATAAACTTACGGCTAAATTGCTCTCAGACAGTAAAAATTATGATCTTGTAGCAGTAGACGAGTTACAAAGTAGAGCATTTGCAAAAAGCTTTGCCTAAGAGATACGAACTTCTCATTATATCTATCTCTTCACCTCTTATCTTAGGGGTATATGAAGAGGGTGAGCTGATTGAGACTATATCCAGTGATTTAAAAACTTCCGAAATCCTTTTGCCTTTGATTAGAGAATGTCTAGATAAATATGATATTTCTACGATTATATATACCCGAGGTCCCGGGTCTTATATGGCTATAAAACTCACCTATATTATACTTAAAACGATAGAAATTATGCGAGGTATAAAGTGTGTCGGTTGTAGTGGTTTTGCTTTAAATGGAGGGGAACCTATCAAAGCGATAGGAAATCTTTATTTTATCAAGGAAAAAGAGACTATAATTACAAAAAAATATGAACAACCAGTCAATGTAAATTTTACATTACCTCAGAGTATTCAAGATCTTGTATTAGATGAAGAATCAACACCTGACTACATACTGCCAGCTGTCTAGATTACATGTAACCCGTTACATGAACTAAGAGCTGAAGTAGACATAGCGTCAGCGTAGTTTTTGGAGTTTTCTCTAAAAGCGTTCAAAATAAGGACAACGATGTTTATAAGCGTACCCGCAACCTCTGCAAACCTAGGACCTGGATTTGATACCCTGGGTCTTGCAGTAGATCTAAGAAATGAAATTACTATTACACCATCAAAATTTTTAAGTATCTCCACTCATGGAGAGGGTGCTGATAATCCTAAGATTAAAAAGAATTCATTGTTTTTAAGTATTTTTAATGAAAACTATAAAAGGCTTACAGGCAGGGATGATAATTTTAGATTTGAATTTCATAACCGTATTCCTATCTCAAGAGGACTTGGAAGTTCTTCAGCAGTGATTGTTGCTGCATTGAGTGCTGCTTATACTGCGGCAGGTAAAAAATACAATAAAAGAGAAATACTTAATCAAGCTCTACGTTATGAACATCACCCGGACAACATTACACCTGCAGTAATGGGTGGCTTTAATGTTGCTTGTGTGGAAGGCGACAGGGTCTACAGTAAAAAAAGACGTATGCCTGACTACTTAAGAGCTGTAGTGGTAGTACCTAATCGTACCATATCTACGGCTAAATCTCGTACAATTTTGCCTAAAATGTACAGAAAAGAGGAGACAGTCTATTCACTTTCCCGGTCCTCATACATGACGGCACTTTTTATGAGTGAATCCTGGGATCTTTTACGTATTGCATCCAAAGATAAACTACATCAGGCCAGACGAATGAAAATGATGCCTGAGCTGTTTGATGTACAGAAACTGGCATTGAAACATGGTGCACTTATGAGTACTCTTTCAGGTTCAGGTTCCACATTTTTTAACCTGGCATACGACAAAGATGCAGATAAAATGGCACAAGCATTGCAAGCACGTTTCCCTCAATTCAGAGTTTTTATTCTCTCTTTAGACAATAATGGTGTCATCACCAAAAGTTAAGCTGTACGCTTAATCTCTTTTTAGGTATAATACGCATGAAAAAATCACAGCCGACACGTATGTGCATCGCTTGCCGAAGTAGACATCCTCAAAACACTTTGATTCGATTAAAACAAGAGGGTGATGAGGTAGTAGCATCTGACGGTAAAGGAAGAAGTTTTTACCTCTGTGATGTTTGTGGAACAAATGAGAAAAAAATCAAAGGCTTAGTGAAGCGTTTTAAACAAGATGCAGAACGATTTACTAAGTTGTTGACAAAGTTGACTTCTGAAGTCAGCTCATGCAAGTAATTGCATTATATTAAAGGAGTTAATCAAGAATGGATAAAGTTAAAATCCAAGAAATAGCAGATGAAGCGGGATTGTCAAACGGAGATTTGCTAGACAAAGCCAAAGAGTTAGGTTTTGATGTAAAAGCAGCCAACAGTACTATCAGCATGGAAGATGCTGGTATCCTCGTAGATTATGCGATTAGCGGAACATTACCAAAAGGGTTTACTAAACCAGGTAGCAAACCAAAAATTACTGTAGTGAAGAAAAAAGCAGAAGTGGTTGAAAAGAAAGTTTCAACTCCAGAAGTTGAAACTACAGCTACAGAAGAGCCGGCAGCTGAAACTGTTGCAGAGACTCCTGAAGTGACAAAAGAAGAAACAGTTGAAGCAGTGACTCCAGAAGTGGCTGAAGAAATCGTTGAAAAACCTGTAGTCAAAGAGGTGAAAAAACGTAAAGGTATTTCTGTTGTAAGTAAGAAAGCAGAACCTGAAGCACCTGCTGCTGCAGAAGATGCAGATAAACCAAAGCGAAAAACACTTTCACGAGGCGGAATCAAAATCGTTAGAAAAGCGAAGCCGGCGCCTGTAAGAGCAGGAACAAAGATCTCTATGGGTGAGCAATATGTAGCAAAAAAGAAACCTAAGAAAGTAGCAGAAGCTAGAGATACTGGTACGAAGATAGATATTTTCAACCATGACAGTATGAGTGGCGAAATAGATAGTGGTTTTGGTGGTGAAGAAGTAGTACTTTTAGATTTCTCTGATAAAAACATCTATGAAGATATGATGCGTCAAGAACAAAAACGTAAAGAAGAAGCGAAAAAGAGAGAAGCGGCAAGTTGTGGACCTGCTAAAGGTAGACAACCATTCCGTCCTCAACAAAAACGTTCACTTAAGCGTGGCGGTAAACGTAAGAAGTATGAGAAAGTAGAAAATACGGAAGTTGTAACTTCTGTAGAGATCCCTGAGAATGTAAGGGTTTATGAGTTTGCTGAAAAAGTAAACCGTTCTGTAGGTGAAGTTGTCGGTGTACTTTTTGCACTTGGTATGATGGTAACAAAGAATGACTTTTTAAATAAAGATGAAATCGAAATATTGGCCGAAGAGTTTGAAGTTGAAGTCACGACGGTTAACCCGCTTGATGAGCTTGATTATGCAGACGCTTATGATGCAGTAGAAGATGAGAATCTTGAAGAGAGACCACCTGTTATTACGATCATGGGACATGTTGACCACGGTAAGACATCACTTCTTGACAGAATTCGTACTTCAAAAGTAGCAGACAAGGAAGCTGGTGGTATTACACAACACGTAGGTGCCTACCAGGTAGAAAAAAATGGTAAGAAGATCACTTTTGTAGATACTCCGGGTCACGAAGCATTTACAGAAATGCGTTCACGTGGAGCACAGGCAACGGATATTGTTATTATTGTTGTTGCAGCAGATGATGGTGTAATGCCTCAAACCAAAGAAGCAATTGCTCATACGAAAGCAGCGGGTGTACCTCTTATTGTTGCCATTAATAAAATGGACAAAGAGAGTGCAAACCCTGATAATGTGAAGTCTCAACTGGCAGAGATAGATGTTATGGCAGCAGACTGGGGTGGAGAGTATGAATTCGTTCCTGTATCTGCACACTCTGGTATGGGAATAGATGCATTACTTGAGACGATTCTTTTACAAGCAGAAGTGATGGAACTACAAGCTGATCCAAGTAGAAAAGCGAAGGCTGTTGTGGTTGAAAGTTCTCTTGAAAAAGGTTTTGGACCAGTTGCTAATGTGATTATCAAAAATGGTACATTACATGTAGGTGATAATGTGATCGTAGGTAAAACATATGGACGTATTAAAGCCATTAAATTGGATGACGGAAGTAATGTTAAAGAGATCGGACCAAGTACACCTGCAGCTATCGTAGGGCTTAATGAAGTACCTGGAGCCGGTGACGAACTGATCGTGATGGATACAGACAAAGAAGTACGTGAATTAGCTGAGAAAAGAGCTGAATATGACAGAACTAAGCAACTTTCTAAGAGTACGAAAGCATCTCTTGATGATCTTTCTGCACTTATTGCAGAAGGACAGCTTAAGTCACTTCCTGTGATCATCAAAGCAGATGTTCAAGGTTCTCTTGAAGCGATCAAAGGCAGCTTAGAGAAGCTTAGAAATGAAGAAGTAAAAGTCAACATCATTCATGAAGGCGTGGGTGGAGTGACTGAGAGTGATCTTGCACTTGCTGATGCATCTGAGCATGCTGTTGTGCTTGGATTTAATGTACGTCCAACAGGTGCAGTGAAGAAGAAGTCAAAAGAGTTAGGTATAGAGATACGTTCTTACTCTATCATCTATGATCTTCTTGATGATGTGAAAGCACTTCTTGGTGGTATGATGAGTCCTGTCATTTCTGAAGAAGTAACGGGACAAGCAGATGTACGTGAGACATTTGTTGTTGGTAAAGTTGGTACTATTGCGGGATGTAAAGTCTCTGATGGTGTGATAACAAGAAACTCCAAAGCAAGACTTATCCGTGATGGTGTTGTTGTATATGAAAGTACTAT
>CALDBH010000087.1 GCA_937938065.1 uncultured Sulfurovum sp.
CTTGGACCAGAGAAGTTCCAAGCATTTTTTGATGCATTTAAACAAGATCTTAAAAAGATCTATGGAAGAAGAGGTGCTAAAAAACTTGTAAAAACAGAGGCAAAAGTACAACCACTTAAGAATTTCTCTGCCGAACTAATTCAAGCGTAAAACCGACATATAAGGTATGATAAACTCCATCATATCTTATAGTTATTTCTCCAAAAATTACATGTGCCTTTTTGTTACATCTTCAAAATAATTCATAAAAAGATTCAAAATAATTGAGATTGAATCCAACTTCTGTCATAATTTAATTACTTTATATTATATAAAGAGATTAACAATACAATTCTAATAGGAGACATTATGGCAATGAATAGAAGAGATACGTTTAAACTGGCGGGTGTAGCTGCAGCGGCGGCTGCAATGCCGAGCATGGCAGTGGCAAGCGGGAAAAAAGCGGCAGCTAAAAAAGCTGGCGGGAAATCAGTAGTGATCGTAGGTGGAGGTTTTGGTGGACTCACTATGGCGAAAGCACTTAAAAAGAAAGACAAAAGCATTGAAGTAACAGTAATTGAAAAGAACAACATTTTCATGGCATGTCCTTTCTCTAATACACTACTTGGTGGTCTTGACGGTGTAAGTCTAGATACTTTTGTAGGTGATTACTATCAGCCGTCCGCAAAGCATGACTATTGCTTTGTAAATGCAACAGTAACTGCTATCGATAGAAAAGCGAAAACTGTTACTACTACAACTGGTGATATCGCATATGATATTCTTGTACTTTCTCCAGGTATTGCATATGATTATGAAAAGCAATTCCCAACATGGTCAGCAGAAAAAATTGCAGAGGTTTCTCAAGCATGTCCGGCTGGTTTAATCCCAGGTAATGAGCACATTGCATTAAAAAGACAGCTTGACAACATGGATGATGGTAATGTGATCATCGTACCACCTGCAAAAGGTAAATACAGATGTCCTCCTGCACCATATGAGAGAACAGCTATGATAGCGAACTACATAAAAAATGAAGGTATCAAAGGAAAAGTAATTGTTCTTGATACTAGAAATGGTAAATTTGCTAAAGGGGCAGCATTTAAAGAATCTTGGAATGACTTATTCTCAGATATCATTGAGTATAAAGGTCTTACTGAAGTAGTTGATGTTGATACAGCAGCAAAAACAATTACATATAAAGAATTCGCAAATGCCGATGATGACAAAGGTGTAACGAAAACTGAGAAGTATGAAGTTTGTAACCTTATGCCTATCAACAAATGTTCACCGGTAGTTGCAATGGCTGGTATCGAAGTAAATGGTGCAGGTTATGCAATGATGGACGGTTATAGCTTCAAATCTAAAACTGATTCAAACATTTATGTTATTGGTGATGCAGTAACTCATGCTATTCCACCAAGTGGACAAACAGCTATCTGGGGTGCACATAGAGCAGCAGGTCAAATTGCTGATCAACTTAACGGTAAAGTATCTGATCCTAAAGCAGGTCTTCCAGCTAAAGCAGCAAACGTATGTTTCTCAATGGTAGGTGGTAAACCAGAAGAGGCGATCATGGTAACACACACATTCTCAGCAGACCCAAGTGGTAAACTGAAAGGTAAAGGAAATGTTCCTAAGCCAAAAGATGGTGGTGGTAAATTTAGATCTAAAGGTACTGCAACAGCTACTAGAGAGTGGTTTGGTGGTGTTATGAGAGAAATGTTCTCTTAATAGGTCATCTTTTTAATGATTTGCACTCATCTTTGAAAGATGGGTGCGGTCACTTATTGACGTAAGCTCTCTTACCCAAACCTCCAAATCTAAGCACAACTCATTAAAAATCTTGACCTATTAAATTTCTTCAAAATTAAAATAAAAATGAATCAAAAATCTTCGACGACTATTGTTATTTATTCAACCTATTAAACTTTTTAAGATTATAGATATCCCTGCAATTTAATCAACATACTGTAAACCAGTACCTCTTTTTGTGTAGCCGATGCTTGTTTGATGAGTATTTCACTCTCTAACAAATGTTCAAATATCTTAAGTAGTGCAGCTGATTTTACACGTAAAGCTAACTGTGCTTTTTGCTCTTCTATCTGCTTGGGTAGTTTGTATCCAAGTATCGCTGCTGAATCTACATGACCGTGAAGCTTGATATAGGCATGGAAGAGGAAGATCTGATTGACAAAATATTGTGTCGAACGAAGCAGTGAAGCTTCATCTTCACCCAGATCAAGCAGTTTTGTAATGGTTGCTGTGATAGGCTTTTTGTTAAAGAGATCTATGAGTAACTGTTCGGTTGCCAGGGGTGCAGTTGAGTAGACAAGTCTGTCGATATCTTTACTTGTGACTTTCATGCCCAGTATGGCAAGTTTATCCAGTTCATTGGCGCAGAGGGCCAAGTTGTTGTTGAGTATGAGCATAAGGTGCTGTAGGGCATAGTGGTCTATGTCAAGTTGTATTCGCTGTGCTTTTTGTTGCAGCATAGCTATACCATCACGAATGTTCGGTTCGAAAAACCGTACCCACACCCCACCTTTTTTCTCTGTAAAGGCTGCCTGCATACTCTTCGCATCTTTGGCTGCACCTGAGTAACCGTAGAGAAAGTAGTTGTCCTCATTTTTATTGGCAAGTTCTATGAGAATGTCCAGTTCTTTTTTGGGTATTTTTTTATCGTGTTTAACCACCACAAGGTTTGTTCCGCCAAAGAGAGAAGTTTGAGAAAGAAAATTCTTTGCCTGCTCAAAGTTCCACTCATCATGATAGAGGCTAAGCATACTCTCTTTTGCATCTGTTTTTTTGATATAGGTATCTATGTAATGGTCTACGAGATAGTCATTTTCACCATAAAATAAAACAGCTTTAGGAAAAGCCTGTTTGAGTTTCTGGTCAAATTCTCTTTGGTACATTAGACTAACTCCATTTCATCTTTACTCAACTTTTCAACAAGTTCAACCATAATGATGGCCTGTGGGATGTTCGCTTCGTTTATCTTGACTTTGACTTTATCAAAAAGCATGACATCATCACCTTTAAGATGTACGGTAACCCCTTTGATGTCACCTTCTAGTACGGCTTTGGCACTCTCTCCTGCTTCTATGATCTCTGCTTCGAAGGTCTCACCTAAGTGTTCTGCTGCCCAGCGTGCAAACTTTCGGTCTCTAAAGTCCCATTCTGCTTTGGTCGCTTCTCTTTCCAGTTCACTTACTCTTGCACAGAGTGGTTCTATGTTTCGTAACAGATAGCTGGCTTCTTCTACTTCGTCACGCAGTTGTGTTTTAATGAGACGGTGCAGTATGAGGTCAGAGTATCTACGGATAGGTGAGGTAAAGTGACTGTAGTGACTAAAGCCCAGTCCAAAGTGTCCTACATTGTGTGCTGCGTAAGAGGCACGTCGCAAGGATTTGATGACCATCGCATCCACTTCTGAACCAAGACCCATTCTCTCCGCTTCTTTTTGGATAGCACGTATGAGAGAAGGGGAATCTTCATACTCTTCTACATAAAGACCGATAGCGGCTAACTCGGCAAGTAAAGCTTCTATCTTAACAAGTTGCGGTGGCTCATGTATACGGAAGATACTGTCACCTTCACCTGTAAAACGTTTAGCCGAAGCCTGGTTGGCTAAGAGCATACACTCTTCTATGAGTGAGTGTGAGGGTGTTCCTGTTTCTATCTGTGTGTCTATCAGAAGGTGATTGGCATCAATACTGAGTTTGGTCTCTTCAGATCTAAAGTCAAATCCATACTTGAGTCGTTCCTCGTGTAACTTCACTGTCATTTTTTGTAGAGGAAGCAACCATGCGAGTATCTGGGCAACTGCACCCGTAATACCCTCAGTACCATTTTCCAGTATATCGTCTATATTATCATAATTAAAACGGTGTTTGGAGTGGATGATCGCTTCAAAAAACTCTTCTTTTAACGGTTTCAGGGTTGCTCTGTCCAATTCTATCTTTGCCACAAATGCAAGTCTGTCTACTTTGGGTTTGAGTGAACAGATATTTTCACTTAGTTCACGAGGGAGCATAGGGAAAGATTTGTGCGGAAGGTAAGTGGTGAAACCTCTTTTTTTTGCCTCTTTGTCTATGTTTGTAAAGTAGGGCACATAGTGACTGACATCTGCGATGGCAACATAGAGTGTATGTGCTTCCATATCAAAATAAATAGCATCATCAAAATCTTTTGCAGTGACGGGGTCAATGGTACAGAAATCAAGATGGGTAAGATCTATACGGTCTGGATGTTCTTCTTTAGTAACTTCCAACTCCACATCCAGTGCATCTGTGACACATTCGGGTGGAAATTCATCTTCACGCTCAAAGAGTGCAAGTGAAATTTTCTCATCTACTTTAGGATCATCCAGAGTTCCCATCACTTCAAGTACTTTATCATCATCGACATCTACTTTCAGAACGGTCCCCAGTTTAAAAGCTTTTAAATCCATCCCTTTCATCACTGCATGGGTAGGCTCTCCTGTACGGATGTTGAGTATAAGGAAATTATCTGATTCATCTCTATGTGTGTAAGCAACAGTGAAGAGATGGGCTTTAGCTATGACAAGTTGTACTTTACCACTGGCACGTCCACGTCTGGCAATGATACGTTTGGCAACGACCACATCTCCATGTTTCGCACCCCAAAGATGATCAGGTTCTATAAGCAGGTCTCTTTGTTCTTTAAACTCTGCTTCAACATAGCCTTTGCCATCTTGACCTATGTAGAGTCTACCCACACGGTAGAGGGAGCCTAGTTTCCAAAGTCCATCTACTTCTTCTACGGCACCCAATTGTTGCAATGCCTGAAAACTGTTCTGGTCTTCTTGTTCGATGTCTGAAATAAGACATCCATTGATAAGTTGTATGGCAAATGGGGACATGTTTAAAGGCTCTCTTAAAATGGTATGTAAAGTAAATAATGTTGTTGTTTTAATTAAAGGTAATTATATTACTTTAACGCTTCAAGTCTCTCTATCCTTTGCTCTGTACTTGGATGTGTACTGAAGAGTTGTTTAAGTGACATGTCTTTACCTGTAAAAGGGTTGATGATGAACATATGTGCTGTTTGCGGGTCTGCATCATGCATGATGGTTCTCCTGGCATAGCTGTCCAGTTTAGCCAATGCACTCTGTAGCCACTCAGGATGACCTGTCAT
>CALDBH010000088.1 GCA_937938065.1 uncultured Sulfurovum sp.
CCATAGGAGACAGAACCAATATCCAAGACCTAAGCATGGTACATGTGACACATCATAAAAAAGCAGATATGTCAGATGGACACCCTACTGTCATAGGTAATGATGTCACAGTGGGTCACCGAGTGATGCTTCATGGCTGTACCATAGAAGATGCCTGTCTCATAGGTATGTCTGCGACTATACTTGATGGTGCAGTAATCGGGAAAGAATCCATAGTAGGCGCTTCTGCCCTTGTGACTAAAAATAAAGTCTTCCCTCCTAGAAGTCTCATCATGGGAAGCCCTGCAAAAGTTGTACGTGAATTAACAGACGAAGAGGTCGCAGAACTCTATGCCTCTGCAAAACGTTATGTCAGTTTTAAAAATGAATATCAGTAAGAATGGAACAGTAAAAAAATGAAACAAATCATCACTAAAAGTTTACAAGATATGCTCTCTAAAGATGTCATCCTGTTCGTATTCAAAATAGGGTTCATCTCATTAGCGCTTACTCTACTGCTCACATGGAATATGTGGGGTGCATTAACAAACATTATCTCTTCATATCTCTCATGGATCCCATGGGAATGGTTACAAACTTCTGGTGCATCTGTAGCAACCTTTTCATTTGCCTATATGCTTTTTATCATCATCGTATCATTGCTGACGTCACTTTACAGTGAGAAATTACTCATTGCCTTGGCCAAAAAACGTTATCCTGATGTTCCCGTGGTAGGCAGTGCAAATATCACTACTTCCATCCTCTTAACCCTCAAAGCCAGTATCGTTTTTCTACTGCTTTTTATGATCACGCTGCCTTTGCTTTTTATACCGATATTTGGTCAGGTATTGGTACTCTACTTGTGGTCTATCTTACTAAAAGAACCCACCATTTATGATGTAGGGGCACTATTCATCAATGAGAAAAAAACACTGAAAGAAAAAAAGAAAAAAACAAGGGTTTTGGCTATGATCGCTGCACTCTTTAACTATATACCCTTAGTCAATATCTTTGCACCAGTATTTGCACAGATACTCTTTTTACATCACATTCTTGGAGAAGAAAAATAAAGTTTCTAACTCTGTTTTTCTTTTTTTACTCTTCTCTCTTTTTTACTGGAGATAGAAAAACGCAATAACTCATCTGCACTCTTAACATACTCTGGCAGTGTTTCTAAACTTTTTTCCATCACTTTAGCCGCACATACAGCATCACTGAAGGCACGATGATGTGTGGCAGTCTCTATCTCTAAGAAATCTATAAGATAGGCAAGCCCATAACGTTCACTCTCAAAAGTACGCTTTGCCAATTCAATCGTACACAATTGGGGGTTACCGATAGCCCCTAAACCGAATCTGTCAAAAGAGGCATTCAAAAAATTGTAATCAAAATGTGCATTATGTGCTACAAACACAGCATCACCCATAAAGTGGCGCAGTGCTGTTAACGCTTCTTTTCTTGTCGGTGCATCTATGAGATCTGTGGGTTCTATGCCTGTGATCTTGGTAATATACTCCGGTAAAAAAGCACACTCAACAAAAGTTTCGAAACGATCTATCACTTCACCATTTTGTAACATCACTGCACCAATTTCTATTACTTGAGAGGTACCTGGCTTAGAGCCATTGGTTTCTATATCTATAACACAGTAACGTTGTTCTTCATGTGAAGTAAAACATGTCTCAAGTCTATAATGTTCATCATGTGCTTGGGTAATAGGATAGCCGGAAGCTTGAAGAAGAATGAAGATCGTTTCGGCATCTTCCAGTAGTGTTGTATGTTTTGTAACAATATGTCTGTATTGTTCTTCGTGCAACACTCCGTCATTTTTACGAAATGCTGTGGTTAATTCCTCAAAGACTTTTTGCATTAGCTATAAATTGTTTCACTTTTTTAGGATCTTTTTTCCCTTTAATGGCTTCTACGCCAGAGCTTACATCTACACCGTAAAAACCAAGTTGTTTGACTTGGGCTACATTCTCAGGGGTTAAGCCTCCTGCCAAAATGATCTTCGAACAGTCTACACCATTGAACCATTCAAGGTTCAGACGCTTTCCTGTACCGCCATATGCTTCACTGAAAGCATCTACCAGGCGATATCTGTCTTTAAATTGAGTGAGATCTTCTGGGCCTTTTGCACGTACCACAGGCAATGTTTGTAGCCCGATGGCATCCAAGGACTCTTCATCCACATCAAAATGAATCTGTGCACGTGAAATATCAGAATATTTGCACACAGTGTCTATCGTCTCGACACCTTCATTGACAAAAAGTCCTACTCTTTCTACAAAAGGAGGAAGTTTATCGATGATTCTTTTCGCTGCTGCAGGCGTGATGTAACGTGGTGATTTATTGTAGAAAACAAATCCCAATGCATCTGCTCCACACTCTACGGCATGTAAGGCATCTTTTAAATTGGTAATCCCACAAATTTTTACTCTCATACGCTTCCCTCTTCCCCTTATTTTAATGCAGAAATTGCTTTTTCTATGCCATCTGGATGTTTATAGACAAACGAACCAGCCACCACAACATCGACACCCGCTGCTTCTAACTCTTTTACATTTTTATCATTCACTCCGCCATCTACTTCTATCAGACACTTTGGATTTCTCTTCTCTATCAATGCTTTAAGACGCTGTGCTTTTTCTACAACCGAAGGAATAAACTTCTGTCCGCCAAAACCTGGGTTAACACTCATAAGAAGTACCATATCTAGATCTTCAAGTAAAAATTCTATCGCTTCAGGCGGTGTATGTGGATTAAGCGTAATGGCAGGACGTATACCCAATGCACGTATTTTTTGTATGAGTCTATGAGGATGCTTCTCTTCTTCAATGTGAAAAGAGATAAACTCCGGTTTCAAGGGTGCGAACAGATCAACAAAAAATGAGTTGTTCTCTACCATAAGGTGTATATCCAAAGGTTTGGTTGCCGCTTGAGCTACTGCATCCACAACAACAGGTCCTATGGTAAGGTTAGGCACAAAATGCCCATCCATGACATCAACATGCACAAGGTCACAACCACCCTCACAAATGGCTGCAACATCACGAGCCAAATGTCCAAAATCTGCAGAAAGTATACTTGGGGCTACTAACATAAATGTCCTCTTGTGTTATTTTCATTTATTATAGCAAAATCAAACTTGTGACCTCGTGCCATACTGAAGGATGCCATACGATTTACGAAAGAATATCCCTATCAAGACATGCGCCACTATCTCAAGAGCATGCTTCGTTTGGGTTCATTTTCTCTTTTCATGCAAAACAAAGAAGAAGAGGTACGAACACCTTAAGCAAATTTTATGCTCAAATTGTCTATAATCCCACAAAATATTCATCGTTTTACACTGAACTTTTAAAAAAGTGTAACAGTGACGATTAACTTAAAGGACATACTATGGCAAGAAGATGTGACATTACGGGTAAAGGCCCATTAACAGGAAACAACGTTTCTCACGCAAATAACAAGACAAAAAGAAGACAACTTCCAAACTTAAGATCTGTAAAGATCACACTTGAAGATGGAACAACTAAAAGAGTTAGAGTTGCTGCTTCTACACTTAGAACAATGAAGAAACACGCTGCTCAAGCTGCTACAGCTGAGTAAGTCCCTACTTTTGGGACTTAGGCTTTGAGAGCCACACAAAGATTCAAAAAGTTTCTCGGTTGGAGAAGCGCACCCAAACCTCATATTACACTAAATGATGAGTATTATGGTCATTTAGCCCCTTTTAGACTACCCCTTATACTTACTGTATTTGTTATGCTTATCGGCACAATGGGCTATATGCTTATTGATGGTTTTCCGCTTATGGATGCCATTTATCAAACAGGTATAACATTTACTACCGTAGGTTTTGGAGAGATACAACCCATTTCAGATATGGGGCGTATTTTCACTATCACCCTTATCATCTTTGGCTTTGTTGTCTTTACTATCGCTGTGGGTATTATTGCAGAAGTCGTCAAAAAAGGTGAATTTCAAAAAACTGTTAAGGAGCGTAAAATGCTTTACGAAATTGCTAGACTTAAACACCATTTTGTTGTCTGTTATCATAATGAATTTACGATACAGGTAACCAAACAACTTCGTGCGAACCACATCCCTTTTGTCGTTGTTGATCCTAGAGAAGACATGGAAGAGATAGCCAAAAAGTACCATTACCCTTACTTTGTAACAGCAGAACCACACACAGAACAAGGTATCTTAAAATCGCATCTCTCTTCAGCAAAAGGTGTCATCACCCTAGCAGACAACATTGCAGACAACATTGCAACCATTGCTTCTGCCAGACTTTATGAATCAGAAATACACCGTGGGAAAAAATTCCTCATCATTGCGAATGCAAAAAGCAATGAAGATGATCAAAAACTTCTTAAACTAGGTGCTGACAGGGTCGTTACCGCAACAAAACTCATGGCTCAACGTATCAATGCGATGGCAGCACGTCCAGATATGGAAAACCTTCTTCAAGAGTTTCTTTATAAAAAAGATACCCCTCTTGATATGGAAGAGGCAAAAGTCTCAAAAACATCATGGCTTGCACTTAAAAAAATAAAAGCTGCACGCTTCAGAGACATTGCAAATGTGACGATTATCGGTATACGTCAAAAAGATGACAGATTCATTCCTATGCCTAAAGGTGATACGATCATTATGCCACAATCTAAGCTTCTACTCATCGGTACTAGTGAAGGTATCTCACAAGCTAAAAAAATTATCCGTAAAAAAGAGAAACCAGAAGAGTTGAAATATGTTTAAATTGATTCCGCTTGAAAACGGTTTAGAAAATGTACAAGGATTTTTTTGTGGTGCTACGAATGTCGGTATGAGAACAAACCCTGCCAACTCTGGTGTATCTGAACTAGATGGTGATGTTGCTTTTATACGAAGTGAAGCACCATGTGATATCTCGTCTGTATTTACAAGCAATACATTTCAAGCTGCACCCATTAAGCATTTTCAAAAGTATCCAAAAGATTTTCAAACCAACTTT
>CALDBH010000089.1 GCA_937938065.1 uncultured Sulfurovum sp.
CGCAGAAGGTACGATAAACGCTTTATTCGTTTTATCGATCGTGATCAATACGGTTGAGAGAATAAGTGCCGTCGTAAGGTTATCTGCAATAGGTGAGATAAAGAAAGCTAAAAGACCAGTGATCCAGAAAAGTTTTTTATAGTCATAACCTTTTGAAACAAGGTTATAACGCAATGCTGAAAATACATTTCTGTCGATCATCGCTTCGATATAGGTCATCGCAACAAAGAGGAAGAAGAATATCCCTGCAATTTCAAAGAGAAGAATCTCTATTTCATGGTGTAGATGTTTACCGTCTAAACCATTCATGGCATAATACACACCGATTAACATAAAAATAAGTGTTCCTGCAAAAAGTGCCGGTTTTGCCTTATTTATATGATATTTATCTTCCGCTGCAATAAAATAATATCCTACGACAAATATCACAAGTGAAGCGATCCCCACCCATGTTGTTGTCAAATCTGTGTGCAATATCTCTGTTGTCATCAATACTTCTCCTAATTCTTTGGTATGCCATATTTCTCTATGCATTTAATTTATAGAGATTCCATATAGTGTGAGCCTAAAGACTCTTTTCTGGCAAGTGCTGCATCTACGATGGCAGATGCAGTATTTAGCCTAAGTTTTAACAGTCTGCCAATCTCTTTATTTTTCATATCATAAATGAGATTTTTTGCTTCATGCAAGCCTTTTGTTGTCCTGATAATCCCTATATCATCCCACATCACCTGACGCAGTTTTTGTTTATAGATTTTATCATTTTCTTTGTGCAGAATATTACCGTAATCTTTCTCAAATTTAGGTGTTTGAATCACTTTATGCTCTTTAGAAAGAAGGTGGTCTACTGCACGTTTGGCAAAGACCACTCCTTCAAGCAGTGAATTTGATGCAAGTCGGTTCGCTCCATGTACACCTGTTCTCGCTGCTTCTCCTATGACATACAGTCCTTCCATACCTTCTATACAGCCATTGGTATCACATTTTATACCACCATTGGAGTAGTGAAACGCAGGTGAAATAGCAATCTTATCTTGAGGAAACTTATACCCAAGTGCACCAAAAGTATGTGTAATATTAGGGAAACGATGTTCAAACCATTTCTCTTCGAACATAGAAAAATCAAGATAGGCTTTTTGTCCCGTTTTTCGTTTATAATTGAAAATACCGCGAGCCACTATATCTCGACTTGCCAGTTCTCCTCTCTCATCATAATCAAACAAGAAACGTCTTCCTTCTTCATCAACCACATGCGCACCTTCACCCCTAAGTGCTTCAGTAAGTAACAATTTTCTGGCATAAGGGGTATCTACAAATACGGTGGGATGAAACTGCATAAATTCCATATCAGCGAGTTCTATACCCTTTTCAACACAGATACCATGAATATCTGCACTAACGGTACGAGAGTTTGTGTTGTACGCATAAAGTGAACCTATACCTCCTGATGCGATGATCACATCATCTGCATAGATGGTTGTTGGTTCATAATTTACGGTTGCTTTTACACCAAAACATCTACCATCCTCGATAAGCAGATCATACACCAAAGTGTTTTTTTGAAGTTGATGTTTGTTTTTCACCATCATGAAGTAGTGCATATAGCGTCCAGTGGCATCTCCTCCTGCATGAATGATCCTTTCTACAGAGTGTGCCGCCTCTTTCGTATACAAAAGATTTCCGGAGTCATCCGTATCAAACTCCATCCCTTTAGAGATGATATCAGGTGTGGTTTCCAGTGATGTACGAGAAAGAATTTCTACCGCTTCTTTGTTATTATGATATGAACCAGCAGCCATAGTATCTTCGACATGCACGGGAATATCAGCTTCATTCAAAGCTGTAGTCATACCCCCTTGAGCATAAAAAGTATTACACTCCCAGGGGATATCTTTACATACAACCAGTACTTTTTTACTTGCAGGAAGTTCCATCGCAGCGTAAAGGCCTGCAATACCGGCTCCTATAATAAGTACATCATACTTTTCCATTTTAACCTTCTGTCTTTATACTTGTATTATTTTCTACAGTTTCTTCTACATAGACAGGATTTGTTTTATAACCGCACCCTGTCAAGATGATACAGCAAAGTGATGTTATAATCGCTTTATGAAAAAAGCCAATATGATTTTGTCTCATTTATCTTCTCAACCTCAGTTTAAATCATTAAAACGACAGGAGTGTTACCAAAAGTATATCGATCTTCTCAGTCCCAAATGGCAAAAAGCTGTTGCCTTTGTTTACATCAAAGATGAGACACTCTTTATAGCAGTCACACATCCTGGCTTTAAAATGGAGCTTAATTATAATAGAGATTTATTAAAAAGCCTATTAACCCAGCTTAACAGACACGATGAAGCCTGCAAGATGATGCAGGCTGAAAAGGTTGTTGTATTTCATAGTAAATATCATGCTATGCCTCAGGAAAAAACATCTTATGTAAGTGTACCCCATTATCATGAACGTGCCAAGGGAGATTTCGAAACACCTTCAGATGAAGAACTCAAAGAAAAATTTGAGCGTATCAAAGCCATTGTTACATGCAATCAGTAATTCAAGATCTCCCCTCATGCTCAGGTGTTTACCAGTATTTTGACACAAACGGCAAACTGCTGTATGTAGGAAAAGCAAAAAACCTTAAAAACAGAGTCAAGAGCTACTGGCGTTTTTCTCCCGAATTTAAGCCGAACCCTTCTCAAAGTTCCCGTATCATTAAAATGCTCTATGAAGCCAGCAGGATAGAGTACATCGTTGTAGAGACAGAAGAAGATGCCCTGATCTTGGAAAACTCTCTCATCAAACAACTTAAACCCAAATATAATATTTTACTTCGTGATGATAAAACATACCCCTACATTTACATCGATGAATCTGTAGCATATCCCCGGTTTGAAATTACAAGAAAAGTCATCAAAGGGAAAGATGTCACCTATTATGGACCCTTCCCTACCGGAGGCAGAGCACTACTTGATGCACTTTATGAAGTCTATCCTCTTGTACAAAAAAAGTCTTGTCTAAGAGAGGGCAAAGCGTGCCTTTTTTACCAGATCAAGAAGTGTCTTGCCCCCTGTGAATCGAAGGTCACACCTGAGGATTATGGAGAGATAGTCACACAAGCCAAAACATCCATAGTTAAACGTAAAGATCTCATCTCTACCCTTGAAGAGAAAATGACGAACCTTGCCATGCAAGAACGTTACGAAGAAGCGGGAGCCATGAGAGACAGTATAGAGGCTATCTCTTCACTCACGATTTCATCAAACATTGACTTAGCCAATACACTAGACCTGGATATCTTTGCCATACAAAATGGTGATGAAAGAGGTGTGATCGTCAAACTCTTTATGCGGGGAGGAAAGATCATCTCTTCCGCATACTCTTACTTCAGGCATACACATATCTTTGACGAGAATGAAGCGTATAAACAAGCTTTATTAGAATTTTATACCATCGACACCCCCAATATAAGCAAACAAATTCTTACTGCCCATACTTTTGAAGACTCTCAGCAGGTAGCGACAACACTTTCTATCCGTTTTGATAAAAAAATAGAAATACTTAACCCTCAACGCGGCCCCAAAGCAAAACTCATCTCCTTGGCACTGCAAAACTGTGAAGAGTTATTACGTAAAACCCAAAGTGATACTATTATGGAACAAAAAATAGCTGATCTATTTGACCTTACTGTCATCCCTTATCGTATAGAGACCTTTGACAACTCTCATCTTATGGGAGTAGCTACGGTAGGGGGTATGGTTGTCTGGGATGAAGACAAATGGGATAAAAATTCGTACCGACGATACACTCTGCACGAACGTGATGAGTATGGACAGATGAAAGAGATGCTCTCAAGACGTATAGAAAATTTTAAAGAACAGCCAGCCCCAGACCTCTGGATACTCGATGGAGGACAAGCCAATCTCAATCTTGCAAAAACCCTTCTTAAAGCAGCCAATGTAAATCTCGATGTCATCGCCATAGCCAAAGAAAAACTCGATGCTAAAGCACATCGTGCAAAAGGTGCGGCAAAAGACATGATCTATACTTCCAATGGACTCCTTGAACTCAAACCAAATGACAAACGACTGCACTGGATACAACGCCAAAGAGATGAAGCTCATCGTTATGCCATAACCTACCATCAGAACAAAAAACGTAAAGAAGATACACAAGTTTCACTTCTCAATAAAAAAGGTATAGGCAAAGCAACAGTCAAAAAGTTAATCGATTATTTTGGAACATTTGAAGCCATAGAGAATGCATCATATGAAGATCTTGAAAAAGTTACAAATAAAAAAATTTCAAACATTATTAAAAATAATAATCCATAATCATACATAATTTAATATTTTTTACTAAAAGCTTCTTAATTCATTCTATTTTTAG
>CALDBH010000090.1 GCA_937938065.1 uncultured Sulfurovum sp.
TGATATTATCATCAATCTATATACGTTTATATTCTACTAAATTGATGACAAAATGGATGGTACATTTCCTCTTTATCTTTGGTATGATTACACCATTAATGCTACTTCTTGCTTATTTTACGGGAAGTTTTTTTGCATATATATGGCTTATTGGTTTTTTTATATGGCATATATTGGCAGTGGTAATGGCATTGATGATTCTGAAAAGAGTTCTATTTAGATGAAAAATCTAGCTTTATACACGATTCCCATCGGATATATGATTGTCTATGTTGTATTGATTTTGATCAGTGGCTTATGGCTTTTCTTACTTTCACAAGGGTTAGACAGTAGTGAGGGTATTTTTGAGACCCTAAAAAACATTATTGACGCTCCGGAGACCAAAAGTCTAGAAGGTATTATTGAAGTGGCCACACCCCATGTGTTTGCTATGGGTTCATTGGTGTTTGTCGTAGCACACTTTATGTTGTTCAGTACGAAAGTATCACAAAAGTATGCACTTATCGTAGCGATGCTACTTTTTGTTTTTGCATTGTTTGATATATTTTCTTATTTACTGATTACTTTTGGATTATTAGTATCTGGATGGATCAAACTTTTATCTATGGTTATTTTTGTTTTGTTTTTTTTAGTGATGCTCGGGATGGTTGGTTTTTCATTGTAGCTTAGCCACTCTATATCAACAAGATCCGTTATATTTCCATAGAGTATTTTTCCATGATTGTCAACGATTACAAAGCCAATATCTTTATGATTTTTTAGAAAATCTAATGCCTTATCTTTAGGCATAACGGATATTGCCGTGGCATAGGCATCAATTTTAGCATTGTTGGCAGTAGTAAAAAGTGATACTGAAACAAATTCACGGCCTTGTGAAGCAGTTTTGGGATTGATGAGGTGATGCTCATTTTTTGTGTGGGCATACCTTCTATAGGTTCCGCTTGTTGAGATAGATAGGTCAGGGTGTTTACTGTTTACTTTGACAAATGTCTGTTCCGAGTAGGGTGACTGTAAATATATCTCACAAGTGTTTAGGCATCTGATATCTCCACTCACTGCTATTATACCATCCGTAATATTTTGCTCTTTAAGATATCTACTTGCTTTATCGACACCATACCCTTTACCTATACCTCCCAAGTCTATGATGATGTTTTCATCGGTTTGTATATTTTGATCATTTAAATATATGCCATTTATGTCTAGATGTGCATTCTGCAAGGCTTGTTTTGATGGAGAGTAAGTCTTCTCTTCTCCAAAATGGTATAGTTTTTTTGAGATTGATCCAATAGTGATATCAAAAAAACCATCACTCTCATCATAATACGTTTTTGCCAGTTTAATGGCTTCAGACAAATAAGTGTCAGTGTGTACATGATGCGTTTTATTGAGTTTGGCAAGAGTCGCATTAGGGTCATAGCTAGAGAGAGAATCTTCGATACGTTTTAGTAGTTCGAATGATTTTGTAGTTTCTTGATTATACTCTTGAGGTAGAGTAATAGTTACAAAGGTACCCATGAGTACCTGGGTACGTGTTTGTAACTTATTTTGTGCGAGTAAAAGGAAAGGAAATAATAGACCAATTAGAACTCGCATTAACGTTTCTCTAAAACTTCCATTACACCTTTAAAATCTTTTTCATGTCCAAAACAGCTATTTGTATTGCAGAGCATAAATCCGTCATTGGTGTCATTTTTTAAAAGAGAAAAAGGATGAGGAAAAGTGTCTAGATCTCTGATGTGTGGTCTGAGCTTTTCTTCTTTTGCTTTAATGATGATGTCATCTTTTAAATAACGAATGACCATACGGCTCATACGCGGTGTAGAGATGGGTTGGCGCATGACATCATAAGAGTAGATCTCCAGTGTTTTAAAGACAAACTTTTTATAGACACTATCTACCAAAGAAGAGATGCCGTAAAGTACTGAGAGCATGGTCGCTACAGAAGAAGGGTAGGAGCTGTCATAAATGTCTGCATTGGTTTCAAACTCTCCACGTGAGAACTTCCACTTGCCTTGGTCAAAATATTTTTCTATAGCAGTGTTTGTCAGCTTGGTTGCCGTAATTAGGTACGTTTCATCGAGTGTGCTCTCATACGCTTCGATGAGTACGTCTGCAAGATAGGCATAATCTTCCAAAAATGCTTTTATTTTTGGTTTTTTCCCCATGAGTGTTGAGTGAAAGAGTTCAGAGTTTATGTACATACTCTCAAGTAATGCATCGAGTGACTTGATGGCTGGTTGTAGGTAAGCATTGTCTACACGGCTGGCTTTGAAAAGACTTTTTATCATCATGGCATTCCATGAGACAAGTACTTTTTTGTCTATGAAAGGGTAGGTTCGTTTTTCTCTGCGCTTTTTGAGCGCCTGTATGGCTTCATCATAGTAAGGGATGTCATTATGGACAGGATCATCTATACGAACGATGTTCTTCCCTTCAAAATTTCCTTCTTCTGTGATATGCAGAGCCTTGGCAAGAGCAGCATGTTCTTTATTTGGGATACCAGCTTTTTCAAAAGATTTTAAAGCCTTTTCATAAGTGTAGACAAAATATTTGCCTTCTTCACCTTCTGTATCTGCATCAGAGGCAGAGTAGAAAAGAGCATCTTCACTCATATTTTTCATCATAAAGTCTATGGTTTCAAACGCCACTGACTTGTAAAAGTCATCACCACTTACATGATACGCTTTCAGGTAGACTTCTGAAAGCAGGGCATTATCATAGGTCATCTTCTCAAAGTGAGGTACGAGCCATTGATTGTCCGTAGAGTAACGACAAAAACCACCCTCTACCAAATCTCTCAATCCGCCTTTAGCCATGGAAGAGAGTGAGAGCAGGGCCATGTTGCGTGTCTCTTTGTCTCCTGTGATACTGTAGACATCTAAAAGCAAGTCAAGCATAGAGGCTTGGGGGAACTTAGGGGCTTTGTTAAAACCGCCATCCTGGTTGTCAAAAAGTTGTTTGGCCTGGTCTGAAAACCTGTTAATGATGCTCAGGTCCAGTTTCGTGGCTTGTATCTTGTCTTCTTTGGGATTAAGAAAACGGAGTATCTCATCTGCTTTTTCAGTAAGCAGATCTTTTTCTTTGGCATATTTGTCAGAGATGACTTCTAGCAAACTTGAAAAACTCATCATCCCATAACGCGGTTCATCGGGTATGTAAGTTGCTGAGTAAAAAGGTTTTTGTTCTTGTGTTAAAAAGATGGAAGTAGGCCATCCTCCTGGACGCTGATTCATCAGTTGGTAGACTTCTTGAAAGTGTTTGTCTATGTCGGGACGTTCTTCTCTGTCTACCTTGACTGCAACAAAATGTTCATTCAGTATCTTTGCAGTGGCTTCATCTTCAAAAGACTCATGTTCCATGACATGGCACCAGTGACAAGAACTGTACCCTATAGAAAGGAAGATAGCTTTGTTCTCTTTACGTGCTTTTTCAAATGCCTCTTCTCCCCAAGGATACCAGTCCACAGGATTGTCAGCATGTTGTTGTAAGTAAGGGGAGTGCTCATTTTTAAGATGATTTGCCATTTTTAACCTTTATTGTTAACCAATTGTTGGTAATATTACACAGCTTATACACAAATAGTACAATAGAATACTATAAAAGTTTAATATAAAAGAGAAAAAATGAATTATTTAGCAAAAAAGTTACTCTTATTGAGTTTCCTTTTGAGTGCATTTGCATCTGCAGGTTTTGACAGTGCATTGAAAAAACAGAAGTTTTTATCGCCGGATGAAGCATTTAAAGTCTCTGCTATGCTTAAAGATGATGCCATAGAAACAAAGATTATTATGGCAGATAAAATTCATGTCTATGAAAACACATTGTATTATAGAATCATTTCTCCTTCTTCTGTAGAACTTACCGTTACGAAACCAGAAGCACATGATTTTGATGGTGATATGGTATATGAAAAAGAGTTAATCGTAACAATTCCCACACAAGAGATAGAGTCTAAGGTCAAGGGTGATTATACGCTTGAGATAGAGTTTCAAGGATGTTCGGATGCAGGTATCTGTTACCAACCCATTAAAAAAACCTTTAACTTCAAAGGCGCAGAACTTGGTGTCTTTGATAAGATCTCCAAACTTGTAAAAGAGGGAAACACGGCGAAAATAGCAGATATACTGGTTAATGAAAGTTCAATCTTTATTTTGCTACTTTTCTTCATTTTTGGTTTATTGTTGGCATTGACACCATGTATTTTTCCTATGATCCCTATCTTGTCTTCTATTATCGTATCTCAGCAGGGAGGTGATGAAAAACCAAGTGTTGCGCAAGCATTTTTCACCTCTTTGGTGTATGTTGTTTCTATGGCTTTGACCTACACGGCTGTAGGGATTATAGCTGGACTCTTAGGTGCAGATATACAGACAGCAATGCAAACTCCTTGGGTCTTGACCCTCTTTGCAGCTATGTTTGTGGCTTTGGCATTCTCTCTTTTTGGATACTATGAGATAGGGCTTCCTTCTTCATGGCAGTCTAAACTTACAAAAGCCAGTGATAATGCACAAGGGAAAGGCATCATAGGAACTGCAATTATGGGACTTCTTTCTGCACTTATTGTAGGACCATGTGTAGCACCACCACTTGGAGGTGCTGTACTGTTCATCTCTCATACAGGAGATGCCTTTTTAGGTGGTGCAGCACTTTTTATTATGAGTATAGGTATGGGTATGCCGCTTCTACTTGTAGGTATAGGTGCTGGTAAATTTATGCCAAAACCAGGTGGCTGGATGACTGTAGTGTCTCAAACATTTGGTGTGATGATGTTGGGGCTTGGTATCTTTATGCTTTCACGCATACTCCCAGACAGCCTTACGATGATACTTTGGGCATTACTATTCATAGGTTCGGCACTCTACATGGGTGTATTTAATCCTAGCAGTGCAACGCATGGGGCAAAGAAACTTTTCCAACTCTTGGCTATGGTTTTTTTACTCTATGGTGCATCGCTTTTCATTGGCGGGATAAGTGGTTCGACTTCAGTGATAAGACCATTTGAAAGATTTACCCAGCTTGATGGCGGCGTGGCAAAGACTGTGCTTATGAGTTCAGGAAAAGGACATAGAGGCTATAGCATAGAACGTCTTATGAACGAAGTGCGTGCATCAGATAAACCAGTCGTTGTTGACTTTGGTAAAAAGTCTTGTACAGCGTGTACAGAACTTGATGAGATCACTTTCCCAGATCCAAGAGTACAAGAACATCTTCAAAAGTTTACATTTATTAAAATAGACCTTACAGACAATACCGATGCAGATAAGGCACTACTCAAAAAGTATGAACTTTTCGGTACACCGAACATTATCTTCTTTGATACAGATAATAACTATTTAGCGGAAAAAAGTTTGACAGGGTTTGTTCCACCTGAAGATTTTGCGAAACATTTGGAGAGTATCTTACAATAAAATTGAGAGAGTCTCTAATGTATAGACTCTCTAGCTATCTATGGTAAAGAGTGTATTGGTTTAGTCCTCATCGCTACTGTCAGTCGTATAGACACCAGTAAGTTTTTTCCAAATGATCGAAGCGTTGAGTCCAAACCAAATTAGAAGTCCTACGCCTATAGTGGCAGCCCAACCAGCTTGTTCAAATTCAGCAACGTTGATAAGGTTATACTGTTGTAAACCCCAGATAAATGCCGCAATAATAATGACTGTGATGATAGCACCGTAATACTTCAAACTCTGGAAAATTGATTTGATAGCCAGTAACCAAAGTGCAAGCATAATGAGTATAGCAAAGGGTTTAAATCCTGAAAGTATGTCATCTACATTTGAGATGTAGTGTATAAAGTGGTGTCCGCTAGGATTCCATGTGCCAACTGCAAGTGCCATAGATAAAACAAGTGTTACCCACCAGGCTAAATGGGTAACTTTTTTACCACCTTTTGTTGTCGTTGTATTGGTAAATACATTTGGGATCATACATACTTCCTTGGGTTAATGTTAAAATATTATAGCCAAATCTTTTTTTAGCTATAATGTCATTATTACTGTGAGTGCATCACAGAATTTACGATGAAACGGAATAACACAATGAACACTACAGAAAAATCAAAAAATTTAAGTATCAATATCGGTGAAATAAACACTTTGGAAGTCATGCGTGACACTGACTATGGCTATTTTCTTGAGGCAAAAGATGAAAGTGAAGTACTTCTTCCCAATGTTTATGTGATGGAAGATGAGATGCCTATGGGGTCACTGATAGATGTATTTGTCTATACAGACAGTGAAGATCGTCCTGTGGCTACCACCAAAATGCCTTATGCAAAGCTTGGGGAATATGGGTACTTTACGGTAGTAGACTATAAGCCTTATGGCGCTTTTGTAAACTGGGGACTCCCTAAAGACCTCTTTGTACCTCTTTCTCAACAAAAAGAACATTTTACTATAGGGAAAAAGTATCTTTTACGTGTTTGTTTAGATGCGCAAACAGACCGTCTTTTTGCTACGCAAAAAATAGGTAAATATTTTAACAGAGATATGAGTGGTCTGCATCAAAACAAAGTGTTGGATGCTATCGTTTTGGCTAAAACACCACTGGGCTTTAAAGTGGTAGCCGATAATCAGTATGAAGGTATGCTTTTCAGCAATGAGATATTTGAAGAGATACGTATAGGTGACCGTAAAAAAGTATATATCAAAAATGTGAGAAAAGACTTTAAACTTGACCTCTCTTTACAGCCTATAGGAAAAAAAGCGAAGATCGGTGAGGCAGAAGGTATTATCATCCAACTCCTTAAAGAAGCCGACGGTACATTGCCTTTTACCTATAAAAGTGATGCTGAGGAGATTAAAAAAGTCTTTGGTATGAGTAAGAAAAATTTTAAACGTACGCTGACAGAGTTGATCGAGAGTAAACAGATACAATTAACAGATGATGCAATCGTGTTATTATAATTTGAAGGAACTGATATGGAAATAATGGATTTATTAAAAGTAGGTGCTTCTCTTATACAGGGAAACAGTGATGATGCTACAACAGGGTTAGATGTCAATGATATTGCAAAAGCATTAGATAGTCTTGTCGGAGATGGACAAGGTGGCGTGAATTTGCTTCCTTTTGTAAGTGGATTAGGTGAAAATGGACTAGGTGCGATAGTAGGTTCATGGTTGGGACAAGGTGAGAACAAATCTATCTCACCAGAAGAGATCACAACACTTTTAGGGGCAGATAAAGTGTCTG
>CALDBH010000091.1 GCA_937938065.1 uncultured Sulfurovum sp.
CTTCCGGCAGGGCCAATGAAGGTAAACATTTCCACTTTTTAGTCATTTTTTCTTTAAGTGCATTTGATAGTGTCTGAAGTTGGGCATCTGCCTCTTCCCATGTAAGTTGTTTCACTCTGATAAATACCTGTAATCGTTCAATATCTTTACCTTGATAGATATGATAGTCAGTTATATTGAGTGTTTTAAAGAGGTGTTTGATAAGATGATGAAACCTTTTGTGTTCGTCACCTTTATATTCGATCAGCAAATAATTGGTGTGGTTCTCTTTGAGCAAGGGCGCTGCAATATTATATTGTCTATTTTGGTGTTGCTCAAACAGTATAGAAGTAAGTGGTTCATTTATGCGTTCAAATTTGGCATAAAAGGTACGATTGTTAAACTGTATTTGTTCAGCAATCGTATTTCTTTTGATGTAGTAGTGGTCATCAAAAAGATCTAAATCTAAAACTTTTATTGTCAGACCTTAGTAGATAGATTTGTCATAGATAACAAAATCTTGTGCCAGTACTTTCATCTCTTCTTTGATCGTTGCATGAAGTGCAGCATCATTAACGTTGTCAAGTACATCAGCGATCTTGTTTGCAATGAGTTCAAACTCTTTCTCTTTCATCCCTCTGCTTGTAAGGGCAGGAGAACCGATACGTACACCTGAAGTCACAAATGGACTTCTTGTCTCACCAGGAACAGTGTTTTTGTTTACTGTGATACCTGCTGCACCGAGCGCAGCATCTGCATCTTTACCAGAGAAATCTTTGTCAAGAAATGAAACCAGTACAAGGTGATTATCTGTACCACCAGATACTACATCATACCCACGTGCAACAAGTACTTCAGCTAGTTTAGAAGCATTTGCTTTTACTTGTTTTGCATGTACTTTCCATGCATCACTGAGGTTATGTTTGAATCCGACAGCTTTAGCAGCGATCACATGTACAAGTGGTCCACCTTGAAGACCTGGGAAGATAGCAGAGTTTACTTTCTTAGCTATATCTTCATCATTTGTCATGATCATACCGCCACGAGGTCCGGCAAGTGTTTTATGTGTGGTTGTTGTGACTACATCAGCATAAGGGAATGGGCTGGGGTGTTCACCTGCACATACAAGTCCAGCAATGTGAGCAATGTCAGCAAACAAGAGAGCACCCACTTCATCAGCGATATCTCTAAACTTTTTAAAGTCAATCTCTCTAGCATATGCAGAAGCACCACATACAATGATCTTAGGCTGAACGATCTTAGCGATCTCAAGTACTCTATCATAGTTGATACGACCGTCAAGCTCTACACCATAGGTGAAAGATGAATAGTTCTTTCCCGAAAAACTTGGCTTAGAACCATGTGTCAAGTGACCACCGTGGCTTAAGTCCATACCTAAGATCTTTTCTCCAGCTTTAAGAAGTGCAGCATACACAGCACCATTTGCCTGAGATCCTGAGTGAGGTTGAACGTTTGCATAGTTACAGTCAAAAAGCTCACAAGCTCTGTCGATAGCAAGTTGCTCTACAACGTCTGCAAATTCACATCCACCATAATATCTTTTATATGGGTAACCCTCTGCATATTTGTTTGTAAATACAGAACCCATGGCTTCCATAACAGCTGGAAGTGTAAAGTTCTCAGAAGCGATCATCTCTAAGTGATCTGTTTGTCTTTCTCTTTCGTTTTCAATGGCTTGAAAAATCTCTGGGTCAAAACTTTCTATTGCATATGACATTTGTATTCCTTTTTGGGTTTATTACTGGATTTATATCCAAATTTTTCTGTTATTTCTCTTGCATTCTTTTTTTACAAGCAGCTACATCCATACAGAACATACCTTTGCCTTTTTTAGCGGGTTTAAGTTCTTCTATATTTTCGTTACCACATTTTTTACATTTATTCTCAACTTCACAGATAGGTGCAAGCTCAGGGCGTGGAGCTTCAGGTTTCATAGCCGGGAAGAGAAGTACATCACGGATGCTGTGTTGATTAGTAAGCATCATGACAAGTCTATCTATACCAATACCCTCACCAGCTGTTGGTGTCATACCATAGCTAAGTGCCTTAACATAGTCAGTGTCCATATGCATTGCCTCATCATCACCCGTAGCTTCTTTAGCATCCACTTGTCCTTTAAATCTCTCATACTGATCGATAGGATCATTGAGCTCAGAGAAACCGTTGGCAATCTCTTTACCTGCCATGAAAAGTTCAAAACGTTCTGCAATATCCGGATTGTCATCACTTCTTCTTGCCAGTGGTGAGATATCGACTGGGAAATCTGTGATATAGGTAGGATTGATGAGTTTTCCCTCAACAAATTCATCAAAGAGTTCAGCCTGCAGGTAACCCAACGTAAGGTTAGGATCCACTTTTACATTATGTTCTCTAAGATAAGCCAATGCTTTTTCTTTATCTGTAGCAACATCTGAAGGTACACCACCAATGCTTGTGAGTGACTCGATGTATGGTATTTTCGCAAATGGTGTTGCAAAGTCTATTTCAACGTCACCATAAGGCAGTTTTCTCTCAAGACCAAGGTTATCAAAGAGGTAGTCAAATAACTCTTCTGTGATCTCCATCAATTCGATGTATGTTTTGTAAGCCCAGTAGAACTCTATCATTGTAAACTCAGGGTTGTGGGTATGGTCCATCCCTTCATTTCTAAAGTTTCTGTTTATCTCAAATACAGCTTCCATACCACCAACAATGAGACGCTTGAGGTAAAGTTCTGGTGCGATACGCAGATAACGTTCAACATCAAGTGCATTGTGGTGTGTAATGAATGGTTTTGCATTTGCTCCACCAGGGATAGGATGCATCATAGGTGTTTCTACTTCTAAAAATGTTTTGTCTTCAAAAAATCTTCTTACCAGTGAAACGATCTTACTACGCATCACAAAATTTTCTTTTACCTCAGGGTTCATGATCATGTCAAGGTAACGTTGTCTATATCTAAGCTCATGGTCTTGCAGTCCGTGGAACTTTTCAGGCAATGGAGAGATAGATTTAGAGACGATTTTCATATCTTTACAGTGAAGGGTGAGTTCACCTGTTTGCGTAACGAATGGATACCCTGTTGCTTCGATGATATCCCCAACCTCAAAGAGTTTCTTTGCTACATTATTATAAAAACCTTCCGGAAGTTCATCTCTATTATAATAGATCTGAACCAAACCTTCTGCATCTTCTATCTTTGCAAAAGCAGCTTTCCCCATGATACGAATAAATTTGAGCCTACCTGTAAGTGAGTAAGTTTTATTTTCATCTTTTTTCTCATCACTCTCTTGCTCTTTGATATAAGCACACTCTTCTAAAAACTGTGTAGAAGGGGTTCCTTTTTGTATTTGGTTAGGGTAAGGATTGATACCTTCTTCTCTTAGTTTCTCTGTTTTTTTGATTCGTTCTTGAATATATTGATTTTCAAATATCAAGCTGTCTCCTGTTGTTTATCTAGTTATTGAACACCTTATAGAGTCAAGCTCTATAGACGGCTTTGACGCAGAGGCTAATTTATTTAGTAACCTCATACAATTTGTTATGTTTATGAGCGGGTTAAGTCTACTAATTGACAATTTTCACAAAGACCTATGATCTTCATCGTATGGTCTGTCATTTGAAAATTGAATCTTTTGGCTATCTCTTCTTGTCTGCTTTCAATGATTTCATCGAAAAATTCTATAATGTCACCACAGTTAGTACAGATGAGATGATCATGGTGTTTTTTGAGACCAAGTTCATATTTTTTCCCTTGTACGCCAAATGAGATAGAACTTGCGATCTGTGACGTTTCAAGTAAAGTAAGCGTACGGTATACAGTAGCAATACCGATATTGACTTCAGGGTATTGCTCTTTTAGTAAGGTATAAATATCCTCAGGGGTAAAGTGTCCATCATTTTCATAAAGGAACTTTAATACAAGTTCCCGTTGTTTCGTGAACTTAAGTGAGTTTTCTTTTAGAAGTGTTTGGAACTTTTCTAAAAGTAGAGGATATGCGATCATACTGAACCTTATTTTTCTGTAGTGGTATTGCTTTCAGTTCTTGAAGCATTTGTCTCAACTGAAACATTCGTTTCAACTGAAGTATTCATATCAGTAGGAGCAACGACCTCTGTTGCATCAGAGACAGTTAAGCCCAAATCAGAGGTATCAAGATTGATAAGGTATGAACCTGCTTCTTTAAGGTATGGATAAAGTACAGAATCATTTACATATTTTTCTAAATTATCTTTCACAAGTGTAACATTTGATAAAGCAGTCACGATCAACGCAAAAATAAGGAAATACTTTCCTCCTCCTGCGATGAAACCAAAAAGACGATTGAGAAAACCTAAACCACTCTCACTGGTCAGTTTGGAAAAGATAGTACCAAGGATGGTAGCACTAAACCAAATAACGATTAAAATTGCAAGGAAACCAATGAGTTTAAGTAATGATGCATTCTCTAAATGTAAAAAGTTTGTATCAATAAATGTGGCAGCTTTATCAGAAAGTCTAGAGGCAAAGTATACCCCTCCTACAAGACCTAGAAGACCAAATACCTCTTTTATAAACCCCTGCATAAAACCTTTGATCCCCAATATCAGTACTATGGCTGAAATCGTGACATCAAAGTAATTAAAGTCCATCATTGAAAAACTTTCCATTGAAAAATCCATATTATTATCCCCTGTTTTTTACTATAATTTTTGCGTATTGTATCTATATATCTCTAAAAATGCTTTTAGAGATATTTTTGTTAAGATCATACTTTGCCAGAAAGTTCAGATGGTCTATTGGCATATTGTAAAGCAATGTCACGACTTATCTTTCCATCATTAAGGAATTTAATGAGTGCCTGTGTTTGCGTTTGCATACCGGTATCACCTTGCCCTAGCTGCATTTGTGAATATATCTGGTGTACTTTATCTTCACGTATGAGGTTTGAAATCGCGTGATTGGTGACCAGGATCTCTGAAGCGGCTACACGACCGCCCCCTAACTTAGGAAGAAGTGCCTGTGCGATAACCGCAACCAGTGAAGAAGCGATCATTGCTCTAATCTGTGGTTGCTCATCCCCTGTAAACACATCGATAATACGGTTAATGGTCCCCGGAGCTGAAGAGGTGTGAAGCGTACCAAATACAAGGTGACCTGTTTCAGCCGCAGTAAGTCCAGCTTCTATCGTCTCTTTATCTCTCATCTCCCCGATCAGTATGATGTCAGGGTCTTGACGCATGGCATATTTGAGTGCTACTGCA